>CALVPE010000075.1 GCA_944350485.1 uncultured Bacilli bacterium | reverse complement strand
TTCTCCTGTTACTTTTATTTTAGAACTAAATATTTTTCCTGACTCTGTATAATAATAATCAACCCAAAAGATTAATTTACAATCAATAGTTACTCCAGCTTCAAAATCTTCATAAATATAGAATGTACTATCATCATCTATATTTCCTAAATTATCAATTGTTAATAACTCATTATTAACATAAAAAGCATATCTAACTGCACCTAAATCAATATTAGTATTTTTATTTATTTCCAATTGAATTTTAGCATTTATAGAAACATTACTTGTATTTGTAATAGTAAAAGTATAAGGACTATTTAATAACCCTACTTCATCTATTTTAGGTAATTCTCCACTTAAATTAATATTTCCATCTCCTTCTTCAAAATCAATTGAAATTAAACCTGTATCTAATCCATTAATTCTTTCATCTTGTTTATGATAAATAAAGTAAATAGAAGCAAATGATATACCTAAACATATAATAATCGTTAAAATTAAGAACATTATATTTTTTTTATTACTTATTTTTTCTTTCATAATATCATCCCTCACTATACTACAATAATAGTAACAAATTTTTCTTATTTTTTCAATAAATCCCTGACAACTTTCTAATCTTTAAGAAAAAATTTTTACTTTTATGTAAAAGAGGGTTGTCAAGCTTCAACTTTTATGATAACATTATTTATGTTGTGGCGAGATAGCTCAGTTGGCTAGAGCATTTGGTTCATACCCAAAGGGTCGAGGGTTCGAATCCCCCTCTCGCTACCAAATAAAAAAATACTCGCTTGTCGAGTTTTATTTTTCAAAAATGGTCTGTTGGTGAAGTGGTTAACACATAACCCTCTCAAGGTTACATTCATGGGTTCAAACCCCATACAGACTACCAAAAGTAATTAACAGTTTAAAAACTGTTCTTTTTTTTTTTAAAAATAAATAATTATTAATATGAATATAATATTAGAATTTACTATTAGTCTTTGTCTTTTTATATATGGTTTACAATTATTTTCTAAAGGACTTGAAAACTTATTTCAAAAAAAGATTAAAACTTATTTAATAAAATATACTAATAGAACTAGTAAAGGAATAATTCTTGGAACTATTTTAACAGCTTTAATTGGTAGTTCTAGTCTAACAACAATTTTAACAATTAGTTTAGTAAACAAAAATATTATAAGTTTTCATAATTCTTTAGGAATTATAATGGGAGCTAATCTTGGAACTTGTTTAACCTCCTTTTTAACCGCTTTTTTAAGTCATGATAATTCTTTATTTATTTTTCTAAATCCGAATACTTATACACCTTTTATAATTTTAATTGGTCTATTTTATTATTTTAAAAATAAACAAACAAAAAGTAATGTTTTTATTGGTTTTTCATTATTTATATTAGGACTTAAAATGCTTCAAAATAGCTTAAATCCTCTCCAAGAATATGAATGGTTTAAAAGCTTAATTAAAACTTTAAACAATCCTTTTCTAGCTTTACTATCTGGTTTTTTTATAACAAGTTTAATTCAATCATCAAGTGCTACTATTGCCATTTTACAAGGTTTAACAAAATCAGGAACAATTACTTATTTAAATAGCATTCCAATTATTATGGGAGAAAATATTGGTACTTGTCTAACTAGTTTAATTGCTACTTTTAAAACCAATAAAAATGCTAAAAAAGTTGCTTTAAGTAATCTTTTTTATAACATAATCGGAACTATTTTCTTTATGATTTTATTTTATTTCACTTATATTTTAAAATTAAATTTTTTAAATCAATCAGTTAATTCTTTAAAAATTGCTTTTATTCATACTTTATTTAATTTCTTATCAATTATTATCTTTTATCCTTTTTTAAAAATTTTTGAAAAATTAATTAATAAATTATTTTATAATTAAGATAAATAATTTTGACCAATATAATCTGTTAATTTCCTAATTACTAATTTATTAAAAGGATAAATATAACTACTATAAGAATTTATATAACTAATATTAGGAGTTGAAATAGCTATTGCGAATTGTGGTTTATCACTTGGTAAATAACTAACAAAAGAAGTAGAAATAGTTTTAGTTTCATAAATTCCATCTTGATTACTATCAACAAATGTTTCGCTTGTTCCTGTTTTACCACTTGGATTATATAATAGATTAATATAACCTTGACCTGTTCCTTCACTAATAACTAATTTTAAAGCTTTTTTAACTCTTAAAAGATATTCTTCTTTAATATTATCAATTGTATTTAAAACAACTGGTTTAAAAGATAAAACTTCTTCTCCTTTTTTTATTTCTTTTAATAAATGCATTTGATAACGATTTTTACCATTAGCAAGCGTTGCTATATATTGATTTAAACCTAAATTAGTATAAGTATCATATTGACCAATTGCTAGGTTCATTAAAAGTCCAGCATCTTTTTTACTACCTTGATAACCTTTACTTTCATTTAAAAGATCAATACCTGTTTTTACTCCTAAACCAAATTCTTTAAAATAATTACGATAAATATCAAAAGCTTCATCTTTAACATAAGCAGGTTGATCATAACGATAGTTAACACCACCTACTCTTAAAGCAATTTTAAATTGATAAACATTACTACTTTTTTTAATCGCATCTAAATCATTTAAATAACCCATTGTATAAATTGAACATTTTTTAGGAGTTGCTTTCAATTTAATACATTCATCAATCATAAATTCGCCAATTTTAACCTTTCCCTCATTATAACCAACTAAAATACTAGCTCCTTTAACAACACTTCCAGGTGTCATTGTATCTGTTATTACACCGACACTATAATCACTTATTTTTTTATTTTGATAAATTTTTCCTACTATTGCTAAAACACTCCCATCATTTGGATTTGTAATCGATAAATAAGATCTGTCAAAGTAATTAGTATTTAAACTACCTTTAGCTTTAATTAATTCGGTTGCTAAAATATTTTCCGCTTCTTTTTGTAAATTAATATCAATTGTTAAGTATAAATCATTTCCAACTCTACCATCTTTAACTAAAATTTTTTCATTATTTACAACTTTATAAACTTCTTTTTCCCCTTTTAAATAATCATCATAAATATATTCAATATTAGTTAAACCAACCATATCATTTAAACTATAACCTTTTTCTAAATAATAATTTTTATTTTCCATTGTAATTGGTCCTATATTACCTAAAATAGTTCTTAAAGTATCACCATATAAATATAATCTATCATAAGTATACTTTGTATCAAAACCTTTTAACTTACTATTACTCTCAGAAAAATAAGCAAATTCTAAATCCGTGGCATCTTTTTTTATAATTTTATCATCATAAGAATAGCCATTATTCATTAAGTAATATAAATAAATTGCTTTTTTATCTTCTTCTTTATAAATACTTAAATCTTCGTTAGTAACCTGATCTTTTTTTAATTTATAATATTCTAAATCCGTTATTTTTCTTTGTTTATAATTTTTAATATCTAATTCATTTAATCTTTTAATTATTTCTTTTTCATGGGTTAATAAATAAAAATCTTTTAAATAAGAAGTAGTTAATTTCGAATAATCAAGTTCTAAATAATCTTTAACAAAATAAGCTAGTTCTATTTCCTCTTCAAGAGAAATATTTTTATCTTTTTTATAATATATTGTTTTAATTAAAGTATTATCAACTAACAAATTACCTGATTTATCATAAATTCTTCCTCTTGGCATCGTATCTCCTAAAACTTCTTTTTCTGTTAAAGCTAATAATTTTTCTTGATAATAATCATATTTAATAATTTGTAAATAATAAATTCTTAATAAAATCAATATAAAACTAAGATAAAGAAGAATATTTAAAATATTTACCTTTTTAGTCATTTTATCACCAAGTATATTATTTGTATTAATTTAGTTTTTATGAATATATTTAATTAGGTGAAATTATGTATGAAATGCTTGTTAAAAATTATTTAAAAAATTTAACAAAAAATGATTTAATTTATTTTGCTTTAAAAAATAATATTAATTTAAATGATAATGAAGTTGATTATGTTTACCAATGTATTAAAACAAGATATCAAGAATTATTAAGTGATAATTATTTAAATGTTTTTTTAGATGGTAAAAGTCATTTGACGGAAATTAATTATCAAAAATTATATGAATTATATAAATTTTACTATAATAAATATAAAGGATTATTATAGAAAAATTATATTTTTTTATTTTAATATTTTTTAGCAAATTAAAAACTAGTGTATAAAAATATACTAGTTTTAAACTTCTATTTTTTAATTAGTTATTTTACTTTCTTCTCTATTTTTTATCCATTTTTGACATTCTTCAATATCATTAAAGTAGATTGTTCCATCTTTTAATTTTTCGTAAGTTTCGTTGCCTTTTCCAAGTACTAAAATCATATCTTTATCTCCTGCTATATCAATAGCTCTTTTAATAGCTTGACTTCGATCAATAATAATTTCATATCTTTTTTGATCTTCTAAACTAACTTCACTGACCATTTGCTTAATTATATCTCTTGGATCTTCAGAACGTGGATCTTCATATGTAAAAATAGCGTAGCTAGCATTTTCTAAAACTGTTTTTCCCATAATTGGTCTTTTTTTATAATCTCTTTCACCAGCTGAACCAATAACAACAATTGAACGATCAATATCAAGAGTATGAACGAATTCTAAAACAGATTTAATACCATTTGGAGTATGAGCGTAGTCAACCATAACAGCATATTTTTGTCCTAAATTAATATTTTCCATGCGACCAGAAACATCAATTTCTAAAACATTTTCAAGTAAATCATCAATGTCAAAACCAAGTGATAAACAAGTTAAAAGAGCACAAGCTAAATTATAAACATTAAACTTACCTAATAAAGGAGAAGTAAAACTATATTCTTTTCCTAAATAAATAAAAGTTACTCTGGTGTATTTTGGGGTAACACTATAATTTTTAATATATAAATCACATTTTGAATTAGTTCCATAACTTAGACTATTTAAAGACTCATCTTCAAATTTTTTATGAAATTTATCATCATAATTTACAATAAACTTTTCTTTAGTTTGTCTTGCTAATTGAAGTTTACAATCAACATAATTTTCAAAAGTACCATGAATATTAATATGTTCCCAAGTTATATTTGTATAACAACCAGTTATAAATTCTAAACCTTCTAAACGACCTCTAAAAAATCCCTCACTGCTTGCTTCCATAACGACATATTCACATCCAGCTTCGGCAAACTCACGGAAGAACTTATAAAGAACGGTTGGATCAGGTGTTGAATTAGGTGAATCTTTAGTAAATTTAGCACAACTACAACCATTAGTTCCAATATACCCGCATTTATCTTTTCCAATTAAATATTGAATACTAGTCGCGGTTGTTGTTTTACCATCAGTTCCTGTAACACCAATTATTTTTAAATTCAACCTCTCAAAATCATAAAATTTTCGACATAACTCAGGTAATAGTTTATTAGTATTTTTAACCTTAACGTAAGGAACACTACATTTAATATCCCTTTCTCCAATTATACAACTAGCCCCATTTTTAATGGCTTCCTCAATAAAATCATGACGATCAGCATTAACTCCTTTAATGCAAACAAACAAGTCGCCTTTTTTAATTTCCTTGGAATTTATTTTAATATCTTTAACTATAACATCATAATCAGTTTTTAATAATTCATTTAATCTTTTCATTCTCTATCTCCGTATTTCATTATAACTTATTTTATGATAAAATGATAGAGTTATATGTTAAAAAGGAGTAAAAATGCAAACAACTATATTTGGAGGAGGTTCAGATTTAGGTGTTCATATAAATGGATCTAGTCTTGGACCTAAAACAATTTTAAAAAATTATCAAAAAAAATATGTTCTCTTAGAACAAGATAAAAATATAAAAAAAAGCTTAAAGAAAGATGATTTAAAGAAAAATCTTTCTAGTTTAAATGAATTTAACACAAAACTTTATCAAGAAATAGAAAAAGAAAATAATTATTCTATTATGGTTGGAGGAGATCATTCAACTTCAATTGCTTCTGGTTTAGCTAGTCTTAAAAAAAATCCTCATCTTGGAATTATTTGGATAGATGCTCATCTTGATTATAATACTTTTAAGAGTACCATCACTGGTAATCTTCATGGCCTACCACTTGCTTCTTTAAATGGTTTAAATCAAGACTTAAGTAAGTTTCATGATGGACCTTATTTTGATCCTAAAAAAACCGTAGTGGTTGGATATCGTTCTTTAGAAAAAAATGCTAATCTTGAAATAGAAAACATTAAAACCATGGGAGTAACTGTCTTTACAACTAATGATTTAAAAGAAAATAGCATTACTAAAATAATGAATTTAGCTTTTAAAATAGCAACTGATAACTATCAAAACGATTTACATATTAGTTTTGATCTTGATGTAATTGATCCTATTATTGCTCCTGGCGTTTCTATTCCCGAAATAAATGGTTTAAATGAACAAGAAGTTTTTGAAATTACTAATTATTTAACTACTAAAAAAGATTATATTAAATCATTTGATTTAGTTGAATATAACCCCTTAAATGATATAAATGATAAAACTTTAAAAATAGCTCAAAATATTCTTAATAAAATGGTAAAATAAAACTTAATTATAAAATCAAAAAAGTATAATTAAGTTTTTTTTAAAATACTTATTATTGGCCTTCCGTATTTAAAGTTTTTAATATACAATTATTTATAGACATCAACATTAATTATATTTTTTATTCAAAAATAATTTTAACAAGGATAGTCGTTAATATCTATTTTTTTGTATTAAAAGGAGTAATAAATTTTTTTCATACTCCTCAATGTTTAATAATTTAATTATTCCTTAGCATCTTCTTTTAAAATTTTATTTTCTAGAACTACTTCAACTTGTAAATCTTTAGTTATTTTAGTACCCTCTTTAATATTTTGACTAACAACATAACCACTCCCTTTAGTATGATAATCAACATTTAAAAATTTAAATAAAATTTCTAAATCACTTTTTGAGTATCCGATTAAGTTTGGTAAAACAAAATTACTTGAATTAGTAACTAAAAAGACTTTATCACCTGTTGTTACTTTTCCTTTTTGAGGATATTGATTAATTACAATATTACCATCCCCAATTGTAATAACCTTTAAACCTTTATTTTCTAAATTAGTTTTAATGGCATCAACATCTTGATTTAAGTAATTGCCTAAATCAAACGTTTTACTACTTGTTGTCGTTTGATCTTCATAAATATTATAATATTTCGAAATATTTTTCACAATTTCTTTAACTGGTTCAGCTAAAGCATTAACAGAGTTTGGTTTTTTAGCTGCTCCATAAATAATAATCTCTGGTTCATCTTTTGGAAACATCAAAGCAATACTACGAATAATATCATTATCTCCTGTTAAATAACCTTTACCATTAGTACTTGCTATTTGGGCAGTTCCAGTTTTTCCAATTAAATCAAAGCCATCAATATGATATGCATGAGCGGCTCCATCTGGATCATTAACAGTATGCCACATTAAATTTTTAAGATATTCAACGGTTGTACTAGTTGCAACTGTTCCTAAACTAGTTCTTGAATTCTCACTTATTTTCCCATTATCATCTAATTTTTTAACAATATAAGGATTTAATAATTCGCCATTATTACTAATCGATGTTAAAGCTTTAACAATTTGAATAGGAGTAACCGTAATACCTTGTCCAAAAGCAGCATTAAAAATCTCAGTTTCGTATTTAAAATCAATTTTTCCATTTACTTCATTAGCAACATTAAGACCAGTTTTAGAGCCAAATCCTAGTTTTTTCAAATAATTTTTTAATTCACTAGCACTTAAATATTTATCCATAAGATTAACAACAGCCGTATTACTAGAATAAATAAAACCTTGATCGTAAGTAATCCGACCCCATCCAACTTTATTCCAATCACTAATAATTGTTTTATCTTTTGTTTCAAAACGACCTGATTGATAAGTATCTTTTCCCTTATAAACACCTGCTTCAAGGGCTGCCATATAAGTAAATATTTTCATTGTACTACCTGGTTCAAACGCAATACTAGAATTAGGATCTAAATAGTTTTTAATGTCTCTTATATTAGGATCAAAACTAGGTGTCGTAGCATAGGCTAAAATTTCTCCTGTTTTAGCATTAGCAACAATAATATCAATTTCTTCACTTTGATATTTAGAAACTGCATTATTTAAAGCTTCTTCAACGAAAAATTGTACATTATTATCAATCGTTAAATAAATATTAGTTCCATCTTTTTTATCATCAACTAATTCTTTTGTTCCAGCTATCATATAACCTTTTAAATCTTTTTGATAAACTTTTTTTCCATCTATTCCTGTTAATTCTTTGTTATAATATTTTTCAATTCCAAGTTCACCAATAATATTTCCCTCTTGATTTTCCTTAGCATAACCTAATAAATAAGATAAAAATTTTCCATAAGGATAGTATCTTTTTGTTGTTTCAATAAAATCAAGACCTGGTAAATTAGTTGCTAAAATCGTATCTTTTTCAAGTTCAGTTAAACCTTTTCCTTTAAGACCAAATTCCGTTTGATAAGCATCTTTATTTAAAAATTCTAAAATTGTTTTTTGATCCATGTTTAAAATAGCTGAAAGAACTAAAGCTGTTTTTTCTTTATCAACCACATGCATAGGATTTTTAGGATTAGTAGTTCTAGTTGGATCTAAATAAGCAATTAAAGTATAACTAGCCACATCTTGAGCTAAAATATTTTGTGAACTATCAAAAATAGTTCCTCGATTAGCTTTTAAAATAGTTGTTTTGGTCGTTCTTTTTGATGCTAATTCTTGAATATTAATATTATCAACCGTTGTTGATAAAGCAAGATAAGTAACTCTTCCTATTAAAATTATAAACAAAAAAAGAGTTATAATTAAAACTAGATTTCTAACTTTAACTTGATCCTCTTTTTTCATAATTCCTCCTAATCAATATTTTTTATATTATCATTATTATAAACTAAACCCTTTTCTTTAATAACTTTTTGAATATTTTCTAAACTAGCAAGCTCATTAATTTTCATTTCTAAACTTTCATTTTCTTTTTCTTGACTAGTAATTTGTTTTTTTAATTTTTCAACTTCGTAATTAACTTCTGATAATGTTGACTTTGTAAAAACAATTATTAAAGGAGATATCATTAATAAAAAAACAGCTAAAGTATAAAGAATTTTTTCAAATTTAGAAACATGACGATATTTTTTCTTTTTCTTTTTCATAATCCTCCTTTTTTATTTAATTCTTTCAATAACTCTTAACTTACTAGATCGACTTCGATTATTTTCTTGTAGTTCTAGTTCACTTGGAGTAATGACTTTTTCATAAACTAATTTATATTTTGGTAAGTATTCATCAGGTATGATTGGTAAATTTTTAAAAATAGGTGGAATACTACTAACTTCTTTAAAGGTATTTTTAACAATTCTATCTTCTAAAGAATGAAAAGTTATAACAACTATTCTTCCTTTTATATTTAAAATACTTAAAGCATCTTTTAAACTTTTTTCTAAAATATCCAATTCATGATTTACTTCAATTCGAATTGCTTGAAAAGTTTTTTTGGCAGGATGCTTATCAAGTGTTTCTTTATAAGGCACACTACGTTTAACAAGATTTGCTAGTTCCAAAGTTGTTTCAATTGGTTTAATACTTCTTTCTTTAATGATATTATGAGCTATACTTTTAGCATATTTTTCTTCCCCATATTCATATAAGATTTTCGTTAATTCTTTTTCTGTATAAGTATTAACAACTTCATAAGCTGATAATTTGTTATCAAGATCCATTCGCATATCAAGGCGACTATCTAAATGATAACTAAAACCTCTTTCTTTAGTATCTAGTTGTGGAGATGATACTCCTAAATCAAAAAGAATACCATCTACTAACTTAATATCACGTTTTAAAAGTTCTTCTTTCAAATATAAAAAATTACTTTTAATAATAGTAAAGTTAGAGCTAATTTTTTTTAATTTTTCTTTACTATAATTAATAGCATTTATATCTTGATCAAAGGCGAATATAAAACCCCTTTTTACTCGTTTTAAAATTTCGCTGGTATGACCTGCATACCCTAAAGTCGCATCAACATAAATACCCGTATCTTTCAAATTAAGAGCTTCTATCACCTCTTTTAACATGACACTATAATGCATAAAAACCTCCTAATTCGAATTAAATAAATTCTCTGAAATTTCTGACAAACGTTTAAAATTATTTGTCATAAATTTATTCCAATTATTATTAGACCATATTTCAACTCGATTTAAAGCACCTATTATCACAACTTCTTTTTCTAAAGCAGCAAAGTCTTTTAAAAAATCTGGAATAATTATGCGGCCTTGTTTGTCAAATTCCAAAGTTATAGCACCAGAAAACATGAATCTTGTAAAAAAACGATTTTCTTTTTCCATAAAGGATAAAGAGTTAAATTTTTCTGTTAAAGTTTCAAAATCTTTAAAAGAATAAAGAAATAAAGAATTATCAAGCCCTCTTGTTAAAATAACTTTATTTCCAAGAGTTTCTCTTAATTTAGATGGAATAACTACTCTTCCTTTTAAATCCAAGTTGTTATGATACTCACCCATTAACATAAAATTCACCACTTTTCCCCACCAAATGCCTAACTTCAAGATAATTATAGTAAAAATATCAAATATTGTAAAGTTTTTCTTACTTTTTCATCAAAAGTTTACATAATATTTGTAAAAATTTGCATAATATATTTGAAAGGATAAAATATGGATGATATTAAAATAAGAGATTATATAATTAATAATTTTAAAAATGATGATAAAGAAACAATAAAAAAAGCAATTGAAGAAAGTATTCAAGAAAAAGATGAAGTAACTCTTCCTGGCATGGGTGTTTTCTTTGAAATAATTTGGACTAATTCAACTGACGAAGAAAAAAATAAAATACTAGAAATTTTAAAAAAGCAAATTACTAAAAAAGCCAATTAAGGCTTTTTTTAATTATTTTTTAGTTATTTTTTTATCTCAATTTAAAAAACACACAATATTGCCCGAGTGGTTTGATTATCATTTTCAATACCAGTTGTACTACTAATGGCAAATATTCCAGCATTTTCTAAATTAATTGAACGTCCACCATATAAAAACCACGAACGTATACTAAAAGGTATTGCATACATATCATCATACCAATGGCCTAAATGATTATTAAATATTTTTAATACTTCGGTAGTAGCATCACCTAATTTACCTCTATTTCTGTTTAAAAAATCAGAATTATCAAGGCTATAAGAATATTTATTATAATACTTATCTGCCAACGTTTCATTAGAAGACCATGTTCCAGAATTACTAGGATAAAAGTTTGAATTTTTATCAACCATATTGCCAGTTGCCATTTCCCAAGATCCACCATTCATATCATAAACACCATAAATATTTCCAGTTGTTGAAGCTCCAGCTCCTTTATAGCCTGCTCCTTCTTCACTAATAGTTAAATTATTATATAAATATGTATCATCTGATGAAGAAATTACATTATAACTTCCGCCTGAAAAACCAGTCTTATAAATATCATCTAAATTATAATTGTTTAAATATACTTGTTTATAAGCACCGGTATACAAATCATTACCATATTTTCCATATTTAGAATGTGATAAATATGCAACAGCACCCCACTCCATATTTTTTAACATATGAATATCAAAGTTATTATTATCGTTTGTAATAGTTCCATCATTATTTAAAGTAGTATTCTCGCTTTGACTAAAACCATGAATATTACTACTAAGTTCCATGCCTCTTATGTTTTTAAACAAATTAGACAAATTTATGTATCTTAAACTTTGCTGATTAGGTTTTATCAAAATATTAAAACCACTTTTATTACAATTTGTTATACTTTGAGTATTACAACTTTCATCATCAGTTGCTGTTTCAAATTTAGCAAACCAAAAACCTGTTAATTCTTTATTGTCAAAAGTAAAAGCAGGATGTGTATAAGTACTTATACCATTTACAATAGAACCGTTTGTCTCATCTGTACAAATTTCACTACTTGAAGAGTCATCTGCTGTTTGAATATTATCAACACAAGTAACAGTTCCTGTTCTATTAGTTTCAGATTCAAAAACAACATTTATTAATTGTTCTTCAATTTCAGCATTATTTCCATTAAAAATCGTATATTTATATCTTGGTATCCAAACCCACATACTTAATATATCATCCATATCAACTTCTGTTCCAGGACTGGAATTTAAATATTCTTTTCTTGATTTAGTTCCATTTTCTTTAACTGTTATTGCATTTGCCCACATAAAATTATCATAGTCAAACCATTGATTATTACTATCTAAATTTTTTCTATCAGCAATTTTCCAAATTCCTTCAGTATCATTAATTGCTTCATAATAAACAGGTATCATATTATCTAAAAGTTTTGGTAAATTTGCTCCACTTTTATCTAATGTTTGAGTTTGATAATTATCAATCACAATTCTAGCTGTAAAAGTTTTATTCATATATGTACTATCAGCTATTTCAGAAATCCAAGCTTTTACTTTGTAAGTATCTTCTTTATTTATATCTAAAATATTACCTTTACTTATATATTTATCTTCACTTAAAGTCTTAGGATTATTATAACCTTGATTGTTTTTATTAGATATAAATCTAATCACAGATTTAAATTCTGGATTTGTACTAGTTTCTTCAATATAAACATCATAAGCTGCTATAAAATCGCCTGTATTTTTAACCGTAAAAACTAACTCTTTTTCTTGATTTATTCCTTCTGCATCAGTAATTGGATAAGCATTTTCTAAAGTTAAATTACTTGTCTTACTATCAACAAAGGTTACTTCTAAAAGTCCTACTTTCATAACATAAGTATTTTCTCCTTGATGCGAACTTTTT
>CALVPE010000074.1 GCA_944350485.1 uncultured Bacilli bacterium | reverse complement strand
TTGCCATCCTGAAGCGAAAGGTTGCTTGCCAAACTAATCGTGATATTATGCCTTCTGTCTTCATTAATCTCATAATATTTAATGGCTCAGTAAAAAAATAATGTGAATATAAATATTCAACATAAATTAGCTTTTTAAGTCATCAAGTTTTGGACTTGTCGGGTTTAATGACTCGCTCATCGTCATTAATAATTTAACTTATTTTTTTAAAAAGTCAAATTATTTTTATTATTTAAAATAATTTATAATTAATTTATAAACTTTTTTATATTATAAATTATAATCTTTAATAATTTTTTCAATATTTTCTATTGATTTTTCTTTATTTTTTTTAAAATCTTGTATAAAATTATAAAAAGAAATTCCACTTTTTATTAAACCTTCAAAATATTCTACATTATTTTGATCTATATTTGCTTCTTTAAATAATTTTAATAAATTTTTATCTTTAATTTCTATTTGCATATTTATTCCTTTATTTTTTAATAAAATAATTATATCTTGCGAGTTTACCATTAGATTCACCTATACTTTTTATAAGTTTTAACCATTTATAAGACCCATCGTTTTTATGTTTATAATAATATTTATAAGTATTATAAAATATAGCATTATTAAATGTAAGTTCTACTTTAATTTTATCTGTGATATCCTTTCTTCTATAAAGTCCTATACCTAACTCATCTATGATGTCTAATATTAAATCTTCTATTTTTTCATTTATTTTTAATTTATCATCTTCATTATATAAATCAATAAAAATATCAAAATAAACTTCATTTTCATATTTTCTAAAATTAACATATAAATGATCTTTATTATGAAGATTTTCATTAAAAAATATATTTATATTATTTTTTAATTCTTTTTCATTTATTTCAATTTTAGGATTATCAATTTTAAAAACACTATTTTTATCAAATTTATTATCATAATCTGGATAAAGTTCAAAATTTATTTTTAGTCTCATTTTTACTCCTATATACATTTTTTATTAATTTTATAATAACAATTTTTATAATAACCTTCTGGTTTTAAATCTTTCATTAGACACTCACTTCGTCTAATTGGTTCAACATATGGTTTTTCTTTAAATTCAAAATTTTCAATATCAACATAACTATCACCATCTGTATCAATATCATCACAAATTTCATCATAAGCTTTTTCTTGAACAAGCGATTCTAATTCATCTTCATTATAATCATCATCAATGTCAATATCTATTGTACTTGTAAAACAAAAATCTATTGTTTTTGTTCCACTAATTTTAAAATCAAAAGTTTTTAACATATTATTTATCTCCTAAATCTTTTAATAAATTAATAATATCATGTCTAATATTTTTATCTTTTATTGATTTATAAGTTTCAACAAGTTTTATTATTTCTTTATTAGATATATTATTATCATTTTTTTCTGTTTGTATTAATATATTATTTTCAAAACCTTCAAAAAAGTATTTTATAGGAACTTCTAAAATATTAGAAAATTCATATAATTTTCCAGAAGGAATTCTATTAGAACCTTTTTCATATTTTTGTATTTGTTGAAAAGTAACACCAACATGATCTCCAAGTTTTTTTTGTGTTAATCCAAGTTCTTTTCTTTTATATTTTAATTTATTTCCAACAAAAATATCAATATCTTTATTTTTCATTTTTTTCTCCTATAATATATTATTTTCTAAAAAATCTAAATCTTCAAAATTATTAAAAATTATATTTACTCCTATAACTTTAAAATAAAATCTCTAATTTCTCTTAAAATACTAGTTTTAGCATTAATAAGTTCATCATATTCTTTTGTATCTTCTAAATTTTCATATTCTTCACATAATGCTATTATATAACTTTTAATAGTTTTAATTTTAACTATTTCTTTTATTTTTTCTTCCATATTTACTCCTATAAATTATTATTAATTAAATTTTTAAATTATTATATTTTGAATATTTATTTTTAAATAAATTTGCGGCGTTTTTTATTATACAAGGATTGTATATAAAAACATGACCACCAATTCTTGCATCATCACATACTTCAGCTCTACCATGAATTTGTGCATACTGAGATATTCTGGCATTTCCATATATTTTAGCATTTCCATATATTTGTGAATAGCCAAAAACATTAGCATTTTCATAAATTCTAGATGAACCTTTGACAGAGGCATAACCACCCACTACCGCATCACCAAAAACACTTGCATAGTCTCTAACTTCTGCATAACTTACAACTTCTGCATTACCATGTATCTTTGCATTTTCATATATTCTTGTTAAACAAGATACTTTTGCATTTTCATACACTATTGCATCGTCATATACTTTTGCATAGTCTCTAACTTCTGCATTGTCCTTAACTTTTGCATTTCCAAAAACCATAGCATCATCATAAATAAAACATTCTCCATCTTGTGAAAGATTTTCTTCACTTTCTATCCATCCACCAATAAGACCATCTTTTAGTCTTTTTATTTTATAAAGTATTATTTTTTTATCTTTATATTTTATTTGTTTTATTTGATTTAAAATTACATATTTTGACATTTTTAAAATTAAATTTTATTATTAAATTCCCAAGCAAAAACGATAGGCATTATAATCATTAGGATTTGCTTCACTGCATATTTTATTAGCTCTTATAATGCCTAAAATAATTACTAATAATATTATTATTGTAATTAAAACACAAAAAATAAATTCTTTTAATTTTTTCATATTATTTTGATTTTATTAAATATTCTAAACTATATTGAGGATATTTTTTAATAACTTCTTTATATTTTTTATAATTAAAATTTCCATTTACATAAACCCCACTTGCTTTAAAAAATTTATATCTTTCTCTGCCAAATTTATAGTCTTCATAACCAAACCAAAATTCCACAATATATTTAATAAGTAAAAAATATATAATAAACATTATCATTTTAACCTCCTTTATTTATTTCCAATCATCATAAGAAACTTCATTATTAGTAAGTTCTCTTACTAATTCTACAAATGATAGTCTTGGACTAATTTTTTTATGTATATAATTACTATAATTCATATAATTAAATTTTTCAAATCCCTTTTTTTGTTGAACTATTTTAATGAAATCTTTTACTTTAATATTATTTTTACATAAATATAATCTTAATTTCATAATTTCTCCTTATTTATAATTAAAAATTCTAAACTCAAAATATTCTTTAATATCTTCTCTAAAAAATACTACATAATCAAATGTATTATCTTTTTTATGTTCCACATAAACATCATAATATTTAGAATATTGTAATACTCTATTTATTACTTTATCATCAAAAAATTTTATATAATTTTCACCATTAATAGAATATTTAAAAGTTTTATTTTCTAAATATTTTAATGTATTATATACATTATTAATCATTTTTAATTTTTGATCTTCTGTTTTTATTTTTCTTTTCATAATTTAATATCCTACTTATTAATAACTAAAAATTTAGTATTATCTTCATTTGATGCTTCAATAGAATTATAACATGTTTCTTCACTTATATCACAATAACCTTCTTTTTCAAATTTATCTTTTATTATATTAAAAAATGTATCTGTTTTGTCAATAACTCTACAATAACTATTATAGTCATTGTCAACAATTTCTTTAATATCAAATTCCATATTTTCAAAAACACCATTAAAAACATTTCTTTCATACATTTTATAAAATAATGCTCTTGTCTCGTTGTCAACTTCCCAAAAATCTAATCTATCCATTAACAGATTTAGTAAAGTTTCTTCTTCTATTTTCATATTTATCATTTTTTACTCCTTTATATTTTTTCTATAAATTCAACATTTTTAGTATTATAATCATATCTAAATTTTAATTTGTTGTAGTAAGTACCAACTACAAATTCAAAATTTGTAATACAATCTTTTTCTTCATCATAATATTCAATACTATCTTCTATTATATAAGTAAATGGTGTATGTTCCATCATATACTCAAAATCTACATCTCCTTCTTCATATATAAAACTATAAGAAAAACCGTTTCCATCTTTATCTAGTTTAAAATATATACTATCATGTAGACTAAATAGAACTTGTTCTATAATTTCTTTTTTTATCATTTTTTACTCCTTTATATTATAATTATTGTCTATCACATTTAAACAATCATCAATCTTGTTGTATGCTAAATAATCTCTATATCTAGATTCTCTTTCTGGTGTTGATGAAATTAAAATAAAATCACTTTCTTCATCATCTTCAATATCATCTTCTAATTCAATTTTAACTAATTCATAATCGCCTAAATTTGCGTTAATATCGCTAGATTTTAATTTTTTAAAAACTTTATCTACTTCTTGATTATAATAATCTAATCTTTCATCAACATCATCTTCATCATTAAATATTGATTCTACATAATCATTAAAAATATTTTCTAGATATCTACTTTTTTCTTTATCTTTTATGAAATCATATTCTTCATAACCTTCACCAAAACCACAAGCTTCTTTAACATAATCAAAAACTTCTCTAAAAGTCATTGTTTTTAAATTTATTATATTTCCACTTCTAACACAAGAAGTTGCTGTAATTTGAAATTTTCTATAATCATTTTCTGCTAAAAGTTCTTTAATTCTTTCAATAATTTCTTTTTTCATAATTACTCCTATTTTTTTAATAACACATTATAAATATAATTTAAAGCATCATCTTGATATTTAAAATATTTTATTATTTTCATAAAACCAAATCTATTTTTTTCTAATATTGAATAATAAGTTCCTTTTTCTGTATGTGATAAAACAACAGAATAAACTTTTTTATTTTTAAAAATATTATTTATTAAATTTTTTATATTTTTTATCTTTAATTTTTTGTAAAAATTTATATATATATATTTAAAATTTATTTTGATTAACATTTTTTATCCATTTATCTATATTATTACAAATATATTCTTCTGCTATTTTTTGGTTATATTCATTGTCACTACAATTTTCCGCAATTTCTGTTATCCAATAACCAATATCACAACCATCTATTTGTGTATTATAGTCCCAACCTTTTAAAAAGACTTCTATATTGTCTTGTATAAAAGATATCATTTCTTGTTTTATTTCTTTTTTATTCATTTTCTTCCATAATTTTTTCTTTATTATTAATAAACTAAATTAGTTTTATAAATTTTTATATAGTTATAATTTAACATAATAAGTTTTTGTTTATCATTTTTGTAAACTTTAACACAATCATTATTTCTAAAATCTATATCTTCTATGAATTGATTATTAAAAGGTTTACAAAAATAAGTTTTTTCTTTTGTAAAATCAATTGCTCTTAATAATTCATAATTATCTTGA
The DNA here is from genome assembly GCA_944350485.1 of uncultured Bacilli bacterium. GTDB lineage: Bacteria > Bacillota_I > Bacilli_A > RF39 > UBA660 > RUG591. The sequence goes on along the minus strand of CALVPE010000074.1, from coordinate 77,597 downwards.
TTAAGAAAATCATTCATAATTAATTTTCTTGAAGGCAAAGAATAATCTATTTTTTTTAACATATTCTTTGAAATCAATTTATTAAAATCATAATATTTTTTATCTTCAAATAAGTATGTATCATTATATATAATATCTATTTCTATAAATAAATTATTTTCTAATAAAACCATTAGTCTATTATCATATTTAAAGATAACATTATTCTTTTTTTTATTTATATTTAATTTTTTTAACTCATTTAATATTATATAAAAATTATTCATATCTTACTCCTTTATTTTATTAATATTCTGCTTCAAATTCACAACAATTATTTTTTTCTAAACAATCTAATATTTTTTGCCCTAGTTGTAAATCTGCATATTCTCTTAAAAGATATATAATATTTATCTTATCTTTTTCTTTTATTTTTTCTTCTTCACTTTTATCTTTATAAAAATAGTCAACAAGAAAGTCCAATACTTCTTCTTCATTAAAACTATCATTATTTTTAAAAAATAATTCCATTGGTTCTTTATATTTTCCCAAATTTTCTTTTATAAATTCAATTTCATCTTCAACAAATTTTTTATCTTCTGTATAATAAGTTACAGTTGATGGTTCGCAAGCTTCACATCCAAATCTTTCTGGTGCATCGCTTGATTGTAAACCAAACCAAAATTTACCCTCTATATCTCCATAATAATATCTACCCATAATATCTCCTTTATTTTCCTAATTTTGTTAATACTAAATCTGTAACATTAAAATATTCACTATCATATAAAATATGTTCTGATATTTTATATCTTAATTCTTCATCATCTACATCTTTTATGTAGTTATATTTTAATATTTCATATAATTCTTTTTTAGAAAATTCACATACTAAATTAATAGATTCATCTTTTAAATATTCTAAATTATTTTTATTAATAAATTTTTCAGCATCAAAAGTAAGTGGTTGTATTTCTTTATTATTTTCTCTTATATAATCTACAATTCTATCTGCTAAATTTTCTTCATATTTTTCTATATATTTATCAATATCATAATTTTCTATTTTATCCCAATGAACTTTTAGCTTCTTTATTTCTTCTATAACATAATCAAGATATAATTTAAAATCTCTTTCAAATAAAAAATCTTTTAATTTATTATATTCTTTATATTCTATGGTAGCATTATTATCATAATACAAATCATAATTACTCATTTTTAATATTTTTTCATAATTTAACATATTAATCTCCTATTTTATTATTAACATTCACAAATTGCTTTTAATATAGGCTTCCATTTTTTCCAAAGTTTTTTAGGATTTTCATTTGTACAATAAAAAAGACGAATAATATCCTCATCTGGTATTTTCCAAAAATCTTCTTTTTTAAAAAAATTACTATATATTGATATATAATTAGGTGTTATTGTAAGATCTATTTCACCAAATATATTTGTTACTTGATTTGTAGAACTTATTTTTTCATCTTTTATATGACTAGTTCCTTTTATTATAGTATTACCAAAAATTTCTGCATTTTCTAAAATTACAGCATTTCCACTTATATAAGCTTGTCCATAAACTTTTGCATTATCAGCAATTACTGCATTTCCATAAATATAACATTTTTCATATAATTCAGCATTATCTCTTATTACCACATTATCAAATATTTCAGCATTTCCATATACTTTTGCTTTATCTCTAATATGAACATATCCATTTATTCTACTATTTTCAAATACTTTAGCATCATCTCTTATACATACATTATCACTTACTACTGCATTATCATATACACAAGCATTGTCTTCTATTTTACATTCGCCTAATATCCAAGCATTTCCATATACTTTTGCTTTATTTAATACTAATGAGTTATCAAATATACAAGCATTATCATAAACTTTTGCATTACAAAATATCCAACAGTTGCCTTCTTGTGATAAGTTTTTTTCACTTTCAACATAACCACCTAATTTTCCTTTTTCAATTTGAAAATTATCACCAGAAAAATCTTTTAAAGCTTCTATTCTATAAAGCTTTCTATTTTTATATATTATTGATAAATCTTCTCTAATTTTGTATTTTTTATTTTCCATTTTAAACTCCTATTATAATTTATTACATTCATTAATTAATTCATTAATATCTTTTATAAGATTATTAATATTAAAATCTTTATTCTTAATTATTATATCAATTCTACTCTCATTAATTTCTTCGTATAGAATTCTTATAATATAACAATCATTATCAATTTCTAGATTGTTAGCTTTATCAAGATTTTTTTCTTGAATTGTAGGTAATATATAATCTAGACATATTATATTTTCGTATTCATTATAATCTACATCTTGATAAACTTTTTCTAATTCATTAATTATATTATTCATTTTTTTTCCTTTTATTATTAATCATTAAAATCATCTTCTAAAAACAACTCTATATAATTTTCACTAGCAACTTCATATTTAAAATGAATACTTCCTTTATAATTTTTATAGTTTTCTTGTATATAATCATGAGGCAACCAACATTCATCAATTTTTAATAATTCTTCTTCTGTTATTCCATCATCATCATTAAAAGCTTTTTTTATAGATTCTAGTATAGTTTCAATAAATTGAGATTCATAGTTAAAATCTAATATTATTCTTTGTAATTTTATCATTTTTTCTCCTTATTTTATTTTTTTAAAAATATATACTATTTCAACATCAAAAGATTCTTGAATATATTGAATATAATCCTCATCTTTAAAATTTTCTACTATATCCAAAAAATCACTTGAATAAAAAAAGTAGTCATTATAAAAATCAATATCTTCAATATCAATTTCTTTTGGTTCTACTGTATTATTATCATAAGTACAACTACTAAATGCTTCTTTAATTGCATTGGTATATTGATAAATATTTTCAAAGTTACCCTTTATGTATAATTTTTTTAATTTTATTTTCATTTTTTACTCCTATTTATTAATAATCTAACAACTAAAATTGCCAAAACAACCTAATTGTAATTTTAAAACATTATTTTTATCTTCTTCTCTTAATTTTCTATATATTTTTTTCAAGCTGTTACTATAAATACTTAACATATTTCCATTTTTATCAAAATGTTCATAACCAAAGCCAGTTCTTTTTAATGTTCCATTAGAAAAACTAATAATGTTATATAATTGACTTACACCAAAATACGGGTATTTTTCTTCATTTATATTATATTTTTTATATATATATTTTTTAAATATATCAAATTTTTTTTCTCTATCTAGATGTTTTATTTTATCACAATTTAAATGTATTTTTTTCATTTTACTCCTTATATTTTTATTTGTTAGTAATCTAAAAATATTTTAATCTTTAATATAACTACCTTCAGCATTATAACAATATGTAATATTATCTGCTTTGTTAGTATAGCAAACATCTTTTGCACTTGCATAAGATATTAAACTTAAAATAATAATCAAAATCTTCATAATCTGTACTCAATATAATTAATAATAAAACTTCTTTCTGCTGAATTATTTAAAGTTTTTAAAAATTCAACAGCTTTTATATCTTTATCAAAGTCATCTTTACAATCTTTAATAAAGTTTATAAATTTTGTAAATAATTTTTGTTTCTTTTCTTTTGACATTTTTTACCTCATTATATTTTTAATCTTTTCTATTTCTTCTAAACTTTTAGCATTATCTATTAGTTTAGAAAAAAGTTTGTCTTTAAAAATTATTAAATCAAACTTGTTAATCAAAAATTTTGTTAAATTTAATCTAAGTTTTAAACTTTTTTTCATTTTATTACCTTATTTTGTTGAATAAATTGCTTCTCCATTGTTAAAACTTCCAATCTTATTTATAGCAATAGCTTTATATTGTTTAGCTAAATCTTTTAGATATTTTAAAGCTTCTTTCTTATCTTTGCTAATTGCTTTATTAACTACTTCTTGAACAAATTGCTTCTTATCTTTGTTTCTAAAAGTTATATTTTTAAATTGTTCTATATCTAAAAATCCATCAAAAATATAATCTCTTATTAATTCTAAAAGAGTTTGCTTGTTTAGTTGATTAATTGTCTTTTCATTATAATCAAGATAACCTTGAACATCATATTTAAAAAATAAATCTAAATCATAATTATCAATTTCAAAACAATCATAATCTAAAGTTGCTCCTTCATAATATGCAGGACAGTATATTACTTCTACTGTCTTAAACTTTTTAATAGTATATACAGGAAAACTCATTGTTGATAATTTAGAATTTTCTTGTAATAAATCTTGATTTTCTAAATAAAAATTTTCTGCTTTTTCATTATTTAATGCAAAAGGTTCATTAAAAATATTAAAATTATTTGTTGACATTTTTGCTCCTTATTTTATTATATAATCTTTATGTACTTTAACATAATCATAACCACCATTTATTGACACTTGCACTTTAAAATAGTCTTCTTCTGTGTCTGTGTCTACTATGTGGTCTATGATATTGTCGCCGGTCAATACTTGCTGTACGTCGCTTTTGATATCCTGAATAGTCAAGTCATTATATACTTCTTCATTTAGCATATAATCGCCATCCTTTTTAAGATATAAATTATCAATCCATAACTCGCAAGCTTTATCAAAATAAAGTTGCTTCAAGTTTTCATAACCATCTGTATACAAAAATCCTCTGTAATATTCACCTACTACAACTAAATCATTGTAATATAGTGATTCTTTAAATAATTCTTTTAATTCGTCTTTTGTCATTTTTAATCTCCTAAAATTAATAAATATCTATTTTATGCATACTTTGTCAGGTGTTTTCCCGACAAAACACTTGACTTTATGCATATTTTTCTTATAATTATAAATTTTTAATATAATCATCTGCTACTTTTCTAGCAAAATCAATAATTCCAGTATTAAATTTATTACTTTGCCAATCGTCCCATAAATCAGAGAGGCAGTCATAGTCATTAAAATAACAATCTATATCTTTTATAAGATTGCCATATTTAAAAATGAATGTTACACCAATCGGCATTTCATCATAGTCAAATATTTCTTTCATATCTTGAAAACATACTTTATCTTTATTATTTTTAAAAAGTTCGTCCTCTCTTTTTTTCTTTTCTTCTTTTTCTTGTTGCTTTTGCAATCTAATCTTATCTTGATAAGCTTGCACTTTGCCATTTTTCTTTTTAATAAAATCAAGAAAATCTTGCACACTTTGTAAATCAAGAGTGCCAATTGTAATTTTTAGATTATCATAATCTACTCTATAATCTAGAGTATTATTTATTGTAAATAGTCGCTCATTTAGATTAATGAGTTTATTATTTATAAAATTAAAATCTTTTTTATTTTTAAAAATCATTTTTATATCTTTTTATGTTATTAATAATCAATCAATTGTTTTTTAAACAATCAAAATAAAAATACAACTATAAGTAAATAAAAACTCGGGGTTTATATACACCACAAAAAAATTTACTTACTTGTAGTTGTAAATTTAGAATAAAAAAAATTTATCATAAAAAAAATATGATAAATATGGAGGGGCTCCCTACTAAAAAAGTATGGAGGGCGGACTTAAAAATACAAGTTGTTTATTTTTTAAACTCTCCATAATAAAATTGTTTATATCTAATAATATTTTTAAAAAGTGGTTGTCCGTTTAATTTTTTATTGACAACGCCCTTTTTATTTATTTTGTCCTCTCTTGACATTATAGGGTCACCTTGTCCTATTCTTGACAAGCTGCTGCGTTTGTTTTTATTAATAACTTCGGCGCCAGTGTAAAAATTTATTTTGTTAGTTTTACAGTACTCAACAATTTTATAAAATTCATTATTCAATTGAATATCTTTTTTAATATTAATTATATCTATATTCTGCTCGCTTCTTATAGAGGTAAACAAGCAGGAATTTATTAAGATATTTACATATCTTAAGAATTGTAAATTGTTGCTATTATAAAGACAACAATAAACTTTGTCATTAATTAAAATTTTTTTATTAATTACATTAATTAATAAATGTAAATCATTCATTTTAAAATTATGTTTAGATATAAAATTGTTTATTTTTATTATATATTTTATTTTGTCTTGCATTTTATTAAGTCCTATTTATTAATAATAGGGGCTCTCGCCCCTTGATTTATTTATTTTCTTGCTTTTGTTGCTCTTGCTTTTCTTGTTGCAATAATAAGAATGCGCGCTCCTCAGCTGCTAAACTCTTTACTTGCATTTTTAAATTTTTAAAAGAGTTCTCTATAACACAAGAAGCTACAACGTCACACTTTGTATAGAATAGCACTTGATTATAAAGCTCTTTTATAAGACTATCTATAGTCTTATACTTTTCTAAGAACTCCTCAACATTGACTAAAGTGTTATTTTGCAAAGCTTCAGCTCTTGCTTGCTCTTGCTCTTGCAAGATTTTATTAATACTTTTTAAATTTAAGTCAATTAACTTTAACAAGAAGTCCTTATTAGAAGTTAGTTCAATGTACTTCTCAATATATGATATGTTTACATTAATTGCTTTACTTATATCATTTTTAGAATATTTTTGTAATATATTTGTCATTTTGAACCTCATTTTAATTATTAATAATATATAATACAGCCCCGCGATTGCTGACAATCTATTTTTTGATACACTGCCAGCAGAAGCCTTTTTATAGGTGTTCTCTCGCAGGGCTATTTTTTTAAAATTTTATATAATATATATATTTTTTTTATTTTTTAAAATTTATTTTAAAAATTATTAATTACATTATTATTATAACACTATTTTATTTTTAAAGTCAACTTTATTTTTAATTTTTTAAAAATATTTTTAATGTAAATACCCCCCTAGCATTGAAAAAAATGAGTTTAAGGGGCATAACAAAAGTGGGTAGCCCCATCTCCCACCAACACAATTTTTTTAACAAAACTAATCAAAGATTATTGACTTTATAAATTCACCTTATAAAATTATACTATGTAATAAAGAAAATTATCTATGTTATACTATTTATTTGTATTATACTTATTGTCTGTATGGTGTCAGATTAGACATATCACAGCAAAAAGTGCTTGCTATTTAATAATAAAGGATATGTAAATATGAGATATAAATTTTTTAAAGATGATATAACTGATTCAGAAGTAATAATAGGACTGGAACATATATCTATTGTTAATTTTTTTGAAGTTGAAGATTCACCAGAAAAACATTACTACATTTACGAAATTGTTTTAGATAATAATAGAAAGATCGCAAGTGTTTATAAAGATAAAAAAGAATTTATAAGTGATGTTACACATCTTATAGAAATACTAAATACAGACGATGTTATTTACGGTATTAGTAAAATAGAAACTAGAAAAATAGCTTATTATCCATTTATTAATTTTGAGAAAAAATAAAATGACTAGAAAATTAGCACATATAGAAAGAGTTTTAGATGTACAACCAATTCCTAATAAAGACAAGATTGCATTAGCAACCATATTAGGATGGAAAGTTATAGTAGATAAAAATGAAATAAAAAAGGGAGATTTAGTTGTTTATTTTGAAATAGATAGCTTATTACCAAAAGAAGATCAAAGATTTAAACAATTTGAAAAAGTTGGTTATAAAATTAAAACTATTAAAATGGCTGGTGTTTTATCACAAGGATTAGCTATGCCTATTTCAAAATTTACTGAAATAAAAAAAATAAAAGAAGGTCAAGATGTCACTTATTTACTAGGTATTACTAAATTTGAAAAGTATGAAGATGAAAAAAAGGCTAATAAAAATAAAAAGAAAAACAATTCTTATCTACCTTTTCCTAATTGGATACAAAAAACAGATGAAGAAAGAATACAAAATATGACAAAAGTTCTAAAAGATGTAGAAGATAAGTTTTATATTACAGAAAAGCTAGATGGTACATCATTTACTTTATTTGCTAGAAAAGTACAAAAGAGAAAATATTTATTTTTTAAGAGAGAAGTCATAGAATTTGGTATTTGTACTAGAAATTATCAAATTAATATGCAAAAACCAAATAAAGATACTAGAAAATATGTAGATTATGTAGAAAAACATGACTTAAAAAATAAAACTTTATCTCTTTTAAATGATAAAGTTAACAGTGTGGTATTACAAGGTGAGCTTATAGGTCCAAATATACAACAAAATAACTATAAATTAACAGAAAATAAACTATATATATTTAATATTTTTATAAATGGACAAAAAATAGACTATAGTCTTATGCAATATTTTAATAATTTGTTTGATATTGTGCCTTTATTTGATAGAAAAACTCTTAAATTTGATAATATTGATGATATATTAAATGAAGCTGATGGTAATTCATTAATTAATAAACAATCATTAAGAGAAGGTTTTGTTATTAGAAGTTTAAACTACGATTTATCTTTTAAAGTTATTTCTAATAAATATTTATTAAAAAAATAAGGGGTTGTTATGAAAAAAATATTATTTTGTTTAATATTATTATTTCTTTGTGGTTTTAAGGAAGAAGATGTTGTTATTCGTGTTATAGATGGGGATACTATTGAGACTAAAAACAATGGAAAAATAAGAATTTTAGGAATAGATACTTATGACACTAATAGTAGAATGGTTAAAAAACAGCAAGATAGAACTGGATATAGCAAAAGCAAAATAAAAAAGTTATCTAGCAAAGGAAAAAAATTTGCTACTCAAAAACTTCAAGGAAAAAAGGTTACCTTAATTAAAGATAGAAGAGACAGGGATAGATACAATCGTAAACTTAGATATGTTGAAGTTGATGGTAAAGATTATGGAGAGCAAGTACTTAAAAAAGAACTTGGAAATGTTTACTGCGATGATAATAAAATAAAAAAATTTAATTATTATAATAAAATAAGTTCTAGCAAATGTAATTAATTTTTAATCTTGCTTTTTAGTATTTTTTAGTGTTATTATCTAATTAAAATAATAACACTTAATTTTTTATGAACAAATATGATAAATATAGTCCAATAGCAAATAAAATGCTTAATGAAGATGGATCAATAACTACATTAAATGGAAGTTCTATTGATTATCAAGCAGAAGAATATAAAAAAAGATTACCTATTGTTAATAAAGTTTTAAATCCTGATGGTTCAATTTCATTACTTTCCGATATAATTGGTGGAGGTGGTGGTTCTGGTGGTACTACAAACTATAACTTACTCTCTAATAAACCACAAATTAATGGAATTACATTAACTGGTAATAAGACTTCAACTGATTTAGGGCTTCAACCAGCTGGTAGTTATGCAACAACAAATGATTTAGCTAATAAAGCTAATAAATCAACAACATTATCTGGTTATGGTATTACAGATGCTTATACAAAGACACAATCAGATACAAAATATGCTACATATGAGCAAGGTGTTAAAGCCGATTCTGCTATTCAACCAGAAGATTTGAGTGATTATTTAACTAAAAACGAAGCTAATTCAACATATGCTACAATAACAAGTCTTGATAGTAAAGCAAATAAATCTACCACACTTTCAGGATATGGTATTGAAGATGCCTATACTAAAAGTGAAATAGATTCTAAAATTAGTTCTGTTTTTGTTTATAAGGGAAATGTTGACACAGTAAGTGAACTTCCACAAGAAAATAATAAGATTGGTGATGTATATAATGTATTAGATACAGATGATAATTATGCTTGGAATGGTACACAATGGGATAAATTAGGTGGAACTATTGATTTATCTGCTTATGCTACTAAAAATGATGTTCTTACTGATATGATTACAGAAACAAATACAACTGTATCATTAGAAGCAGAAAAGTTTTATAGCTTTGGTGAGGTAGCACAGCTTAATATCACATTAACAGCTCCACAAGAAAATAAAACACCTTTATATGCTTTTGAGTTTATAAGTGGAACGACACCTACAACTTTAAATATTGAAGGTATTTCTTGGGTTGGTGGTACACCTACAATAGAAGCAAGCAAAACTTATCAAGTATCTATTCTTAATAACATTGGAGTTATTGCTTATGTCTAGTTTATTATTAAGACATCATTTGTTATTAAATAAAAGTCAATCAAAATATAAATATTTGACTTATATTGCTAATGGAGATGGTAATTATGTAAAACTTGATTATACACCTAATCAAAAGACAAAAATAATTTTTGAAGGTGAAGGAAAAACAAGTGGTTTTAAAGAAGGTTTTATTTTTGGTGGTGAAATTTCTTGGAGTAATTTAAGTTTTACTTTATATTTGAGGAATAACAATGTTTATTCTTCAACTTGGGGAAGGGATGTAGGACAGAATATATGGGATAGTCCAACAGTTGTTGGTGTTAGAAGAAAATATATGCTATACAATGCTCAAATATTTGTTGATGATGAACTTATAACAACTATTGTTGAACCAACTTATGATTGGCAAGGTAGTTATAACTTGTCTCTTTTTACCAATAATAGAAGAGATGTTGCTACACAGGGTTTGAGAAACTATAAGTTATATTACTTTCAAATATACGAAGATGATACACTACTTTATAATTTAGTACCTATTTTAGACGAAAACGACAAAGCCTGCTTTTTAAATACTATTACTGGTATTAAATATTATGGAAATAGTGATTTTGCAGATTATGAATAATTTACTTAATTTTTGTTTTTATAATTCTTTGATATATTTTTTCTTTATTTTCTCTAATAAAATTAGGATCTAAATTGGCATATTCACAAATAATATCAAAGTCAGCAGAGTTTAAAAAAAACTCTGCTTTTCTTTTATTTTTAAAAGATTCTTTTTGAGAAAGAGATAAATTCTTACTGAATTCTTTTTTAAAAGAATAAATATCAAGTATAATTTGTAAGACTACTGCCTTCCATAATCTCTTACAATCTACATCAATATTTTTTAGTCTAAATTTATCGTCTTCAAGCATTTATTTTTTAAACCTAAAATTTAACATATTATTAATTTTTTTAGAATAATCTTGTAGAGCTTTCAATAATTCAAACTCGTCCATATTTTCAAATTTTTTAGTTTTAGGAAGTGATATATTATTCTTTTCTGACATTTTTTTATTTTGCAATTTTTCTTTTTCAACTTTATTTTTTGCTTTATTTATTAAATCATTATATTTTTTTTCAATATTTTCTAATTCTTTTGTAATATCATTTAAAGAATCCTTATCAATTTTTTCTAATATTTTTTTATTTATTGGATTAACAATATTAAAATGATCTAAATCATCAAATTTATGAAATTTAATTTCAATATCAAATTGAGTAGGCTTTTTTTGTTCTCCAAAAATTACCAATAAAGAAGAATCATCAGTTAAATATACATTATCTTCTATATCATTAATTTTTTCTTTTAAATCTTCTAAAATTTCTTTTTTATATTTAAATATTTTTTCTAAATCCATTTTTTTTAAAAGTTATTAATAATAATTTAATTATTATTTATTTTTTTTTAAAGTCAATTTTTTTTTATTTTTTATTATTAATTTTGGTTTTAAATAAGGAGTATTTTTATTATTTTTTTCTAATTTTATTCTTTCAAATTCAAAAAATAAATCGTCTATATCTATCATAGCTAATTTACAATATTCTTGTAATAATTTATTATCTTTTTGAAACCATTCCTGTGTATCTTTTATACTTCTTTCTCTTTCTCTTGATAATGTGTGTCCCCTTTTAATCTTTCTTGAATCTTTCAATGCTTCACACATAAAAAAAAGCACTAAATATTTAAAAAAAAATGTAGTTCTTTCAAAATCTATTAATTCTTCTCTTGTTAAGTTTTCTTCCATTTTTTGTTTTTATAGATTTTTTTTAATTTTCTAAAATTTTTTTATTTTTGTCAAGTATTTTTTTTGATAGTTGACTTTTAAAAAAATATTTATAAACTATATTTAGTTTAAAAATTTTTAACAATGACTTCTGAGTTAGAAAATAAAAAAAATACATTAGAATATTATAAAACAGTTTTTTCTAAAAGAATAACTGATAATATAACATTAGAAGTTGATGAAAATGGTAATTTTTATCCAGATTATTACTGGTTAATAAATAATATGGTTCTGTTTCATGAAATATGTTGTAGAATATGTGAACCGCAAGTAAATTTTAAATTTAATTGGTATTTTAAGTATTATTTTGATTTTTTAAAAGAAATTTTAGAAAAAAGAAATAAATTTTTAATTATTAATATTCCACCTGGACATGGTAAATGTCATGGTAAAGGTACATTAATAAGAATGTATGATGGAACTTTAAAAAAAGTTGAAGACATAGTAATAGGAGATAAAATAATGGGAGATGATAGTACTCCTAGAAATGTCATATCATTAGGAAGTAGTTATTCTAATATGTATAAAATTACTATGGATGATGATACACAATTTACTTGTAATAAAGAACATATTTTATATTTATATAATATAAATGATAAAAATTTTATTAAAATCACTGTTGATGACTATTTAAAACAAGATGAAGATTTTAAAAAAAATCATAGAATGGTAAAAAATAAGATACTTTATAAATATAAAAAAGTAGATATAAATCCTTATTTTGTTGGTTTATATTTATCAAATAAAAATAAAACATTACATACAATAGAATTAAATAAACTAAATAATAAATTTTTTAATAATAAGAAATTTAAAATATTAGATAAAATAGAAAAAAATAAAGAATTTTTAAATGATTATATTTTTAATAATGAAGATATAAGATTAAAACTATTATCCGGAATAGTTGATGGAAGGGGATTTATAAAATCAAATAATGAAATTGAAATAATTTGCAATAATTTAGAAAAAACAAATTTTATAATTGATTTATCAAGAAGTTTAGGATTTTATACAAAAAAGTATACAAAATTTATTAAAAATAAACAATTTTATAAAATATATATTCATGGTAATATAGAAAAAATATCATTAAAAAATAAAAAAAATCATTTTAAAGATAATCCTATATATTTATCTTTACAAAAATTTAATATTGAAAGCATGGGATATGATAAATATTATGGTTTTGAATTAGATGGTAATCATTTATATTTACTTGATAATTATACAGTTTGCCATAATACCAATAGTTTAATATCTTTTGTATGTCTTTATATTGGATTTTTTCCACATACTAGATTTTTAATTATTTCCGGTGCTGATACCGTTAGAAATAAATATGTTAGACATATTAAAGAAATATTAAATTCTGATTATTATCAACAATTATTTCCACAAGTTAAAATAGATAAAAATCAAAAAAATACAGAAGAAGTATTTTTCTTAGAAAAATTTAATTATGGAGAACAAATAGAAGGTGGTGGTAGTATTACAATAAAAACAATGCAAGGTAATATAACAGGTACCGATTCTGATTTTACAATTTTTGATGATCCAAATGATTATACTAGATTTAAAACAGAAAAAGATACTTATTTAACAAAAATGAATGAAATTGTAAGTGGTTGTATTACAAGGGATAGGGGTATAATAGGTTCCGAAGCTCCATTAATCATTTGTATGCAAAGAATAGCAGAAAATGACACAACTGGATATTTATTAAGACTTCCTAACAGTTCCAAATGGAAACATATAGAAATACCTGCAAAAATAGAAAATCAAGTAGAAGAATATTATGATGCAAAAAATAATAAATTATTATCTGGAAAATATTTTATTAGTCCTTATAGAAAATGGTTTGTCAAAAATGGAGATTTTATATTTCCAGATAAATTTGATGATAATAGATTTGAACTTCATAGAAACTTAATAAACAATGATATTGATTTTCAATGGCAAATGTTTCAAAAATGTGAAGAAGAAGATACAAAAATATTTAATATAAATTGTATTAATAAATATACTAATGATAATATAAAAGATATTATTTTTGAAAAAAGAGTTATTTCAATAGATTCATCTAATGGAGAAAATGATTATCAATCAATGCAATTATGGGGATTTAATACTTATACAAATAATATTACAAAAAGAAAAGAATTACAATCATATCTTTTAGAAGCTAGTTTAACACAAGAAAAAACACCATTGTTTGTTAGAAGAGTTATTGATTGGTATATTGAATATCAACCAGACTTTATAATAGTTGAAGAAAAAAGTAGTGGTTATGAAATTATTAATGAACTTGAAATATTAATATATGGTGGTTTATTAGAAAAAAAAGATCCTAGAAAAAATAAAATTGTTATTTGTTTTTCTCCAAAATTATCAAAAGAAGATAGAGCAAAATCATGTTCCCTTGAAATAAATAATGGTAGAGTATTTTTTCCAAAAGAATATAATAAAATTACTAGACTTGACAAAAAACAAATATATGTTATAAAAGAAATAGAGAGAGAATTAAATGTATTTCCTAGCAAAAATGATAGTGTACATGATGATGCAGTTGATTCTTTATCACAAGTAATTAATTGGGCTAGAAATTATTTTAATAAAACTAAACAAAGGAGAATAAATATAAGTTATGTTTAAAAAAATATCAATGATTTTAAATAAATTTTATCTTTTTTTAAAAAATATTATAATAAAAATATTAGAAAATATTAGCAATATATGTATTATTATTTGTGTTGCATGTATGATTTATACACCATTTTTTTTATTAAATGCAAGTACATATTTTGATATTTTAAAATATTCTCTAATGTTTATATTTTTTATAATTTCTGTTTTAATAATAAGTAAAAAATAAAAATGATTTTTAATAAATCTCAAAACATTTTCAATATAAAAAGTTTTATTCCTAATAGTAATAATAATAAACTAGAAGAAATAAGTACATATAATAATGGAGCTTTAAAAATTTTTAGATGGAATTCTTTAAATGTGGTAACTGTTGATTTATCAGATAAATATACAAAAAATGCTATTTTAAGAACAGTTATTGATAGATTTTCTAATGCTGTTTGTAGTTTAGAGCCAATGATTATTGATACACTAGAACATAAGAGAGATACAAAATTATTATTAAATGAAATTTTAAAAAGACCTAATAGAGAACAAGTTTGGAAAGAAATAATTAGAGATTTAGTAAATGATCTTTTTATTTATGGAGTTTATTATTTGTATGCTGAAATGAAAGGTAATAATATTTTATCATTAAAAAGAATTATGCCAGGTAATGTAAATGTATCTAATAATGATGAAAAGGGAAATGTAATAGATTATAATGTTACAATGGGACAAGAAAATAAAACAATTAAAAATATTCCATACTATGATGAAAAAAGTTATTTTTTTAAACAAACTTTTTATAATCCCACAAGTGATAATTTTAAAGATAATGGAACAAGTCCATTAGAATCCGCTTCTGATGCTATTAATCATATAGATATAGCAAATAAGTTTAATTTATCATTTTTACAAAATGGAGCTAGACCTAGTATAGCTTTTATTGTTGAACCAAAAGATGGTTATGATGGTATTTTAACTGATGAACAAAGAACTATATTAAATGAACAATTAAATAGTAGATATAGTGGTTCAGAAAATGCAGGTAGACCTATTTTATTAGAAGGTGGTATAAAAGTACAAAATCTATCAAGCAGTATAAAAGATATGGATTTTTCAAAATTAATTGAATTATCTATTCAAATGATATGTATGGTTATGGGAATTCCAGCAGAAGAATGTGGTGTTATAAGTGCAAAAACATATAATTCAGCAGAAGAAGCAAGAAAAGCCTTTATAATTAATACAATTATACCTTTTACAAACTTATTATATGATAAACTTGATAGTTTTTTAATGCCAAAATATGATAAAACTGGAAGATATAAACTCACATATAATAAGTCTAATATTAATTTATTAATGAAAGATATTTTAGATGTTATGGAAAAGGCTAAAAAGACAGAAGCTTATACAACTAATGAAGTTAGAAGTATTAATGATTTGGATGCAGTTGAAGGTGGTGATAAAGTTAGAGTTGGTATGTCTACTGCCCCATTAAATGAAGCAATTTCTAAAAATTTTGAAAGTACAAATAAAAAGGAATAACTATGAAAGATAAATTAGAAAAAGTAGAAAAATTTTTAAAATTACCTATAACTGTTGAAGAAGAATATCAATTCAATAACCAAATGTTTCAAATTTCTGAAATAAGAGATAATTATTGTAGTGAAGAATCACAAATAGTAGAAGAAATAATTATTAATGATGATAATATTGATGAAGAAACACCACCAGAAGAAACTATTATAAAATATGAATTATTTAATTTAGTTCCGGAAAATAAAATATTATCTAAAAATACTTTTTTTGAAGGTGATCAAATAAGAACAAAATTTATTAATACTAATGAACTAGAAGATATTAGAATAAAAATAAATAATAATGTATATAATTTAAGAAATATTTTTAATGAAGAAAAGTTTATATTAAATTCAATACCTGTTGATTCATTTGTTATTTTGGAATATATTAAAGAAATTATAGAAGAAGAACAAACTATAATAGTAGATAAAGATGATGGAATGGGTGGTACAATACCTGTTGAAGAAACAGAAACAATAACAAAAGAAATTTTTTATTTTAGAATAAAATATATAGAAAATTTAAAATCTAATTTATTAGAAAGTAATTATAATATGTATTATAATACAATAATTTCATCAATAAAAGATTTTGAAAAAAAATATTCAAGAAATGTTCTAGATTGTGATTACAAATATTATATAGATAGTATTTCAGATGGTGATATTATATTACCAATGGTTGATATTAGAAAAATAGATAAAGTTTGCTATTTAACATTACAAGAAAAAAAAGAAGAAATTATTGATGATAATATACAAACAGAAGAAGAAAATAACCAAGATATACAAGATAATGAAAATATAGAAAATAATGAAGATAATCAAGAAAGTACTGAACCAGAATATGAAATAGTTGAAAAAGAAATAGACCCAAGTTATTTTACTGTTTTAAAAGTTGGTAATTATAATGAACAAAGAATAGTGCAAATAAGTAGTGATTTTGAAGTACCAGAAGATATATTAAATGATGGAAGTATAGAATCTGAAATGCCTTATATTTTTTATTTTTCAGTAGGATATGAAAATAATATTTTTCCAGAAGATTTAAAATTAGCTTTTATGAATGATGTTCAATTTAAAATGATGAACAGGGGTTCAGATATATTAACAATAGCTAATAAAACTTCAAATACTACTGATTTAGTAAAAAATATATTTAAAAATTATAAATATATACAAATTTAAAGACTTCCATTAATAATAAAATTATGTTATTTTTATAAAAAAAACAAATTTATTATGGGATTCAAAAAATCAAATTTTGCTGAAAAAAAATTTTATAATATAGGTGATATGGTACATACTGTTAAGGTACAAAAAAGATACCAGTCTAATAATGATTTTGATGATTTATCAGTAGTTAATAAATTTGAAACAATATTTGAAGTAAATTGTTATTGGAAAGTTTTAAAACCTGATTTTGTTGAATATGATGAAGATGGATTAGGTATTGCTGAAAAAATTAAATCTATAAAAAATGCTGAAATGATTATACCATATAGAAATAATATTGATTGTGAATGTTATGTTTTATATAGAACTATAAGGTATAAAATTATAGATATAGAAAATGTTGATAATATGGGAATGTTTTTAAAATGTTCTTTAATGACAATGGGTAATGAACAATTAAAAGGAAATGAGGGTATATAATGAAGCAAGTAAAACTGTCTGTTTTTAGAAAAAAAATTAATGATAAAATTAAGAAAGTAGCTAGAATAGAAGCAGAAAATATTGCTAATAATGCTCTTAAAATTACAAAAGATGAAATGATTCATGGAAAAAAAACCGGAAATTTAATAACAAAAAAATATATAAAATTTAGATATAGAAGATCAGCATTAGGAGAAGTTATTGGAAGAGAACCAAACTCAATTAGGTCAAGAAAAAGTGATATAGGAACATATAGAGGTTTAAAATCAGATGTTACATTTTTAAGAAGTGATAGTAATAATAAAACCATAAACTTTAATATTAGTCTTAAAGATACATCGGAAAGAGCAAAATATAAATCAGAATATTTAAAAAATGGCAAAAAAATATATGTTTCTAATAAAAGAGATTTATTTAAAAATAGAGATAATAAAGGATATTTAATTAATGGTAGAACAAGTTATGGTTATGGCTTATATAATGCTATTAAAAAATTTAATGAAGAAAAAAAATTGTCAAATGCAAGTATAATAACTTTAAAAAATTGGTAAAAATATGAAAGTAGAATTTTTAGTTAACCAAGCAAAAAAATATTTACCACTATTAACTGATATGTTTAGTGATAAAATTTATATTCAAAAGGTAGAAGTTATTGATGGACTTTTTACTGTTACTACAAAAGAAGATTTAAAATTAGAAAAAGATACCGAAGCTGTTTTTTTTATACAAAACATACCTTTAAGAATAGATATAGAAAAAATAGAGAAAATTAAATCTGATGAAGCTTTTTTATATTCAAAACAAAATCATAATCAAACAAAAGATCCTTCAAAAAAAGATAAAGTTTTTATAAATATACAAGGTTGCGAAGATAATTTATATAATGTTAAAACTGAAGTTTTAGAAGATTATCAAGATGCAGGTTTTAAGTTAAGAATAAAAGTTAATCAAAATACAACAGATAATCCAAATGTAGAAAATGCATTTTTTTATATATATAATTATTTTAAAGGCAATGGAATAAAAAGAGTAAAAATATTAGATAAAAATAAATTTTCTTTTCAAGAAGATGATACAAAATTAAATTTTATAATTGAAGATAAAGATGATATGTATATTACCTTTAATACTAGAATCTTTCCAGCTTATGATTTTTTAGATGCAAAAGCACAATTCAGTAGAAATATACAAAATGGTCTTATAGAAGATAAAATAACCAAGGAAAATAAACCAATAATTAATATTAAAAAAAGTAATCAAATAACATGCTTTATAGTTTTAGATGACGAAGTTAATAATACTGCTAGTAATTTTACTTCTGTTGGTTATTATAGTTATAAATTTCATGTATATACTTTTTTTATGCATAGAAATATTAATAAATATATTTTAAGAGATTTTCAAGATTTTTTATTACATAAAGTTTTTAATAAAATTTTTGGAGAAAAAAATATATTTTTAACTGATAAAAATTTATTAATAGATAAAACCGAAAAAATAAAATTTATTAAATCTTCTTTTGCAGAAAATAGAGAAAATGATTTAAGTGTTATTGATTTTCAATATGAATTTAGAATACAAACTTTTGTTGATGATTATAAATTACCTATTATGGATGTAAGATTAAATAATATAGAAATGGATATAACTAATAGGGATAGTAATAATTTTTCAAAAATTGAATTAGATTGTTAAAATTAGACTTCCATTGTGATATATTTATATTTTATAATAGTAATGTAAATTAATATTTAAATAAAAATATGTTATATAAAGTAAAAAGAGAAAAAATTAAGATGCCAGATGGTAAAGTTTATAAAAAGAACGATACTATTTTGGTTGATGATAACAATTATAATTTAAAAACATTCTGTGAAAGAAGAAAACAAGATGGAGATTTAAAAATTATAATTGATAATAATAAAAAAGATACACAAAAAAAGGTTTTTGTAAATAATAAAGTTGGGGAAAATAATGGCAAAAATTAATTATACTACTACAAAACAAGGTCAGCAAAATGCCGATTATAGTGTTAAATTAATTGGTACTGCTGAAAAAAGTAAAAATTTACAAGAAATAGTTCATTTACCATCTGTAAAAACTAAAAAACAAGTTAGTGATGTAGCTGGTGAAAGAAGTTTTTTATATGGTATGTACTTAGCTTATTTGGAGGCAGATAGTGAATATGAATGCCAAGTTTCTGTTGATGTTTTACCTACGCCAGAAGAAGCAACAGCAACAACCATTGAAGTTGAATTTGAAGGAACTGCTACAAGTGCTATTCAAGTAGATTTTTCATTTTTTGATAAAATACATAGTTTTTCTTTAAATTTTGAAAGTAGTGTTACACCTACACAAATAGTGGAAGCTATTATAACAGAAGCAAAAAAATGGGAAGATATACCATTTGATGTTACTAACTATTCTGCTTCAGACACAAAGGTAACATTTACTTCAAGAGTTGATGGTTCATGTGGTGCAAGTACACCAGTTAAAGCAAAAATAATTGGTGAAGGTATAACATCTTCAATTACTATTAATGCTGGAACAAATAGTGCTACTGCAGATGAATTAATTAACTATATTAATAGTAAAAAAGAAAAAAATAGATTATATATTTTTGAAGATGGTATAGATACTACTAATTTTATTAATGAATTAAAGAAATGGCAAAATTATTCTAATGTTGATAAAAGGGGTAGAATGATACAAACCAAAGTTGATACATTAGAAAATTTAATTGAACAAGCTGAAGGACTAAATGAGAGTTCACAAACAATATTGGGATTAAAGAAAATTAATAAAGATGGTTATAATTGTGGTCATATAATTATTCAACCATGTTATTTATCTTCTTTAATAGCTGGTGTATTAAATTTATGCTATACAGAAGGAACAAATTTTGGAAAAATAAATTCACTAATTCCTTTGGGTGATCCTAATAATGTATCATTACCATTAGCTGAAACTATTTTAGAAAAATATACAATAGAAGAAGGTGAAGAATGGTTAGAAAATGAAGATGGAGATGAAGTTCAATTACTTAATGATTCAGGTGTTTCTGTATTTACAATTAATAAAGAAAATAAATTAGTTATTGGTGATTTAGTAACTACATACACAAAAGATAGTGAAGGTAATTTAGATAAAAATTTCCATTGGATGGCTTTTGATGAATGTGTTTCTAGTTTTTTAAGCTATTTATTTAATAGACAAAAAAGAACTATGGCACATAAAAGAATGGAAAGTGGAATTACAAAGGCTAATTTTATAATTGATTGTCAGACAGGATATAAGGTTTGTTCTGGTCAAGAAACAGATTCAGAAACTAAAAGATCATATAAGTTTGTAGAACCAGAAGGTTTAACTACATTCTTAAATGCCTTAAAAAATAATACTGTTGAAGATTATGCTGATGGTAAAATTACAAGTACTTTAATAGAGACTGTAGTTTATTCTCAATTAAGAGAAATTTTTATGAATTATAAATTTGGTTATATAAGTTAAGGAGAAGAAATGGCAGGAATTTTTGAAATTAATGGTGTTCAAGGAAAAAAATCTGATACAAAGCCTCATGTGTATATAAATGGAGAACTTTTAAAAACCAATTTGACAAATGGTGATTATACATTTGAAAATTTAGGTTATGGTACAAATGATACAATATCATTGAAGGATGGTGGTATAGTGACTTTTATTACCTATGATAATACACAGTCTGAAATATCTGTACCTATGTCGCCTGATATGTATACATTAGGATACTGTACAGAATTAGCACAAGGACCTTCTTTTACATTGACAATTATTGATGCTGAATTAGGGGTTTGTGCAAAAGTATCTAATTGTGTAGCAGATTTTATTACTGGTGTTTCATTAAATTCTGGAAACGATATGAGACTAGTATTTAAGGGAGATCCAGTTGAATTTTTATTAATTTAATAATTAAAAAGGAAAAAATACATGAAACTTAAACTATCGGAAAAAATAAGTTATCAAGATAAAAATAATGAATTAGTAGAAACTGACTATATTTATATTAAAAAACCTACTGTTGAAGATTTAATTAGAAAAAATATTGGTTTGTTTTCTGCAATTATTCATAAGACACAAAAATATTTAGTGTTAGGACAAAAGGTTATTTCTGATAATATTATTGTTGATGAAAATGATGAAGAAATACAAGAAAAAGCAGATAATATATTTGATAATGATGAAAATATTTTACAAACTGCTAATAGTCTAGTATATGGATGTGTTATGGGTGGTTATGATGATTTTGAAAAGGACTTATTAGAAAAATGTCCAGTTTATTTTGATAAATTTTTATTTGTTGACGAAGAAATGGAAAAAAATATTTCAGGTAATATGATAAAAAAACAACTTGAAGAAAGTGGTGATATTTTTGATTTATACAAAATCATTTTTGCATTTTTTTTTCAAGTATCCAACTCTTCATCAACGAGGAAGATAGAAAAATAATTGAAAAAGTGAAAGAGACAAAATGTGATATAAAAAATATTAATTTGTCTTTTTCACTAGAATATGTAAGAGAGGAAATTATTAAAACTAGAAACAAGATAATAAAATTTTATGAAGGTGGTATGACAGCAGAATATCTAAATACTTTAACAATAGATGAATTACTTTTAGAAAATAAAGTTGCTAATGATATTTCTGATGAAATTGAATCCACATTAAATAATATGAAAAAAAATAATAAAATAAAATAAAATGGCTAGTTCTGTTGATGTTACATTTGGTGTTGATACAAAATTATTAGAAAAATTAATTAAAAATTTTTCTACTTTACAAAAACAACTAAAAAATCTAAATATAAAAAATTATAAAAATAGATTTTTTGGTGAACTATCTTCTTATAATGGAAGATTTGGCAAAAAAGGTATGGCCACATTTTTGAAAAATTTTACTGATCCAGAATTTATGGCTAGAACTTATAGTAATAAATTTTTAAAAATGTCAAATTTTATTTCCACAAAAGAATTTGCAAATTTATTACCTGAACAACAAGAAAAAATATTATCAAAAAAATTTCCTTTAAAATCATATGCTTCTGCTGAATTATTAAAAAAAGTATATGATGTTGATGGTAATAAACAAAAAATAAAAGATTTAAGAGAGCAAACTATTGAATATAAAAAACAATATGAACAAATAGGAAAAATTAGAATATTAGAAAGTAATATTTTAGATAAAAGATTTATTGAAAAAATAAAAGAATTAAAGAAACAAACTAATGAAATAGTAAAACAACAAAAAGAGATACAAAAACTTGGTAGACTTGAAGATAAAATTTTAAATAAAAGATTTTTGGATAAAATAAAAAATTTAAAAAATGAAATAAAAGAACAACAAAGGGAATATTCAAAATTAACTACAAAAGATAATAAATTAAAAAAAATAATAGATAATACATATATTAAAGATATTGAACAATATTCAAAGCCATTAATAAATTTTGGTGATTTTTTTGACGATTTCATGGAAAAAGTAAAAACTTTTGGACTTTATTTAGGAGCATTAAGTTTATTTACTTTTGTAAAAGATATAGTAAGTGTTAGAAAAGAATTTGAATCAACTTCAATTATGCTTGGTAGAGTTTTAGGAAATTTTGAAGAATTTTCTCAAAATTCATCTTCACAAAATATAGTTGAAGCTAAAAACTTAATGAAAGATTTAAGAAACTATGCAAATGAACTTGGTGTTGAATATGGAGAAATGGAAAAGGGATTTTCTAAATTAGCTAATGCTGTTCCAAAAGGTACTATAACATTTAATGATACATTATCATCATATAAAGAAATGATGAAAATGTTTACATTAGTTGGTGCAACAGCTGATGAACAACAAGGAGCTATAAGGGCTTTTTATCAAATGCTTGAAAAAGGTTCATTATCGGCAGAAGAATTTAATAGGCAATTAGGTAACACCCCATTAAGAGCACCAGTTTTACAATATGCTTTAAAAGGCTATAATAAAATGGCTAATGATACATTAAAGAATTTTGATGATTTACAAAATTATTTAAGAAGTAATAATATATCAACAGCTGAATTTTTTAAAACAGTTTTTGAAGAATCTAAATTAGATCCTAGAAATAAAGAAAATTTATATATTTATAGTTTAGGGGCAGATATATCTAGATTAAATAATGCTATACAAGATTTTAAATTATCATTAACTGGTGGTTTAACAGAATTTAATCCAATTTTAAATTCATTAACATCTGGTATATCAACATTAACATCATTAGTACAACTATTTACAAAATTAATGCCTTTAATTAATTTATCAGTAGTTGGTTTTGCAGCTTTTAAATCTATTACTTTTACTTCTAGTAAATCATTAAAGGATATGACGATATATTTAACATCAATGCAAAAAGCCTTCCAAGAAGGAAAAATTTTAGATATGATGTCATTAAGAAATGAATTTTTAAAACAAAGTTTTATAGGATTAGGTTCATCTGTATTAACATTATCAATAGCTTATTCAAATTTAGAGAATGCATTAGATAGTATAAATTCAGAGGGATTAAATTTTTCTAATACATTACAATTAATTTTATCTTCTCTCTTTACTATCAGTGGAATTGCTAATATATTAGGTGGTTTAAAAACTTTATTTTTATTTAAGAGAGTTGCTTCAATAGGACATATGAATAATCTAGAAAAGGTTGGATTATTAGGTACAGGAGCTATTTTACATAAAAAAATTAATAGAGATATAAGTGGAGAAATAATATCTAATGCTTTTTCTTTTTCGTCTTTTTTTTCAAAGGATAATTTTAAAAAATCTTTTGATAATATGAAAAAGACATTTAATAAAATGGAAAAAATTTCACTTATAAATTATAGAAAAGGATATAAAACTTCAGGAATAATTGGTGGAACTACTAAAGCTATAACATCATTATTACCTAGTATGTTAAGTTTAATTTTAAATCCTTATGTAATTGGTTTAATTATTTTAGCACTTTTATCATTTAAAATTTTTAAATATTTTGATGATAAAAATAAACAAAAACAAAGAGAAAATAGGGAAAGAGAAGTTATGTCAAGAGCATTAGTTTTAAATTCATCATCAATGCAAAATAATTATGCAAGAGTTGATGTTGTAGCAGATTTTCCGGTTAAATCACAAAATATTAATAGTGGTAATTTGGATGTATCTGTAAGAAGTAGATTAAATTTAGGTAGTAATATTTAGGAAATATATGGAAAATACAGCGGTTTATAAATATTATAAAAATTATATAAAAATAAATGATAGAGAATTTCTCTGGGATGATATATCTAATAGTAGAGGAAAAAGATTAGTAATTGATAATATTAATGGATTATATAGACCGGTTATACAATATTTGGGACCTAATGAAACAACTTTTTCAATAACCATAAAATATGGTGGTATATATAAGAGTGGTGAGAATAGTTCAAAAGAAGAATTAAAAAATAGTTTTTTAGAACAAAAAAATTTTTTAGAAAATATTATAAATACTGAAAAATGTAAAAATGTTAAAATAGAATTTCCTGATGGCGATATTTTTTATGGTGTTTTAAGAAGTGCAAATAAAGGTTATTTTTCATTAGGATTAAATACAGAATCATTAGAATTTGTCGCTTTACAATATTCTTACAAAACAGAACAAAAAGCTGATGTAAATAAAATAAAAAATTTAAAATCACAAATTTTAAATGAATTAAAAACAGAAATACAAAATGGTGAATTACCAAATTCATTTATGCAAAAAATTAATAATACTAAAAATGCTAGTTTGTTATCAACTACAAATGAAAATATAAAAAATATTTATAAAAGTTTTAGAAAATATTCTAATTTAGTTAAATCATATGTAACAAAAGTTCAGAATATATTAAATACAGTACAAGATAATATTAATTTTTTTGTATCAACGTTACAAGAACCTTTAAGAATATTAAACATGTTAAAATATATAAATGGACAATTAGTCAATATTGCAAAAACACCAGGTAAAATAGTAGATACAATAGAAGAAATTTGCGATGGTATTTATAGTTATTTTAATGATACAAAAAATACTATTAAATTTTTATATACAATGTTTGACTTTTCAACTAGTAATAATGATAAATTAGTAGAATATTATAATATAAATAAATTACAAGAAGCAATAATGGAAAAAGAAATAAAAGATAGTTCAAATATTGTATATTTTACAAATATTATGGAATTATCAACAGAAGTGGATTTTAATACAGATGAAGAAATAGAAAGTTTATACAAACAAATAAATGAAATGTACAATAATTTATATTATAATGATAGTATAAGTATAAAAATAAAAGATTTATTGTTTTCTTGTTTTAATGAAACAAAACAATATTTGTTAGAAGAAGCTGTTGCTAAAAATAATATAAAATATTTAGAAATTAAAACACCACAAACGCTTCATAAAATAGTTTATGATTATTATGGTAATGAAGATTTATTTGAAGATATTTTATTGTTGAATAATAATATTATAGATGATATTTTAAATGTTAGTGGTAAAATAAAAATATTTGATATATGAAAAAAGAAGCTACTAGTTTATATGCAGGAAAAATTTTTATAAAAATATTTGATGAAATATTATATCCTAAAAGTATTTCAATTAAAAAAAATATATCAACAGTAACTGATAGTTTTTCTTTTACAATTCCTATTGTTAATGAAAATGGATATGAAACATATATACCAAATTTTTTAGGATTAAAGATAGATGTTTATGTAAATGATTGTTTCTATGTTAGTGGAATATTATTAAACAGAAGAGTAAAAAATAATTATATAACTTGTGAATGTTCTACACATGGTTGGCAATTATGTAATAGCGATATATATGAATCAGAAGAATATACGGGTGGTGATTGTTTAGGGGATTTTATTAAAAATACTTGTGAAAAAAATTTTGTTTGTACATATCAACCAACAATAGAAAGCATAAAAGAAAATAGAAATTTATCCCCTATAATAAAAACTAGAAAAGAAACAATAATAGGTGAAAATAAACAATATACCTATAAATATTTTGATAATAGTAAAACAATGAAAATAAAAAAAGAATTACAAAATACATCAGATAAAATATTTAATATAATTTTAAATGGACAATTATATAAAAGTAATTTAGAAAAAAAATATATACAATTTGTTTTATATGATCCATTTAACTTATATAATACAAAAATATCTGTTTTTTCTAAAAAAAATAAAAGAACAAGTTCTTATGACCAAACGGTTTTTGATTATATAAAAAGTATAACAAAGAATATAAATGTTTTTGTAAAATGTATAGGTTTATATTCTGATATAAAAGAATATTTAGTAGATCAATATATTTATCCAAAACCAAATAATACAAAAGAAACTATTGTTTATGTTTTATTATTATATAGGCCTGGAATTGATGCAGATATTTATAATCCATTAAAATTGCAATATAATTTAAAACAAAGTATACCAGCTTATGGTAATTGGTCATATACTAAAATGCCATTTTTATATACTGCTTCTAGAAATACAAAATGGTTCACATATGCCTTTATGGAATTAACTGGTTATGTAACAAATGATGGAACAGATAACAGTAATTGCCTTGAAGAATTAACGGAAGAATATTCCGGATCAAATGAATATTCTGTTTACATTCTTAGAAATAAAGAAGGACAATTTTTAGCTGCTAATGGACAGGGTATATATGATAAAGAATCAATAGAAACCATGAGACAAAAAGACTTATATTTTAACAAAAGTAAATACTTAGGACAAAATTTAATGGGAAATATAAAAAATATTTTTGTTGAAGAAAATTTGACAGAATATGCTGCTAGTAGGAGATTAAATTATGAAATAAATGCTATGAGAGCTGAAAGTTATAGAATACAAGCAAAAGTTATAGGATATACAATAGATATGAATTTTGCGAAAGTAAATTATTGTGAAGAAAAACAAGATAAATTTTGGGAAATAAACAGAAAGGTAATAGTTAATTCACCGGCACAAGGTATAAATAATTTATCTTTAATTGTTGGAGAATTAGAAATAAATTATGATAGTGATAGTGGAGCTTATACTAATTTGACATTAATACCACCATTATCTTATAATGCTAGTGAATTAAATACAGAAGATTTTAAAAAAGAAGAAAATAAAAAAATATTAGAAAAGAAAAAAGAGGAAGCTAAAATTAAAAAAATAGATTTTACAAAAAATACTAAAATAATTTATTATAAAGACGGGACAAAAAAGGTGGAATTATTAAAGGTATAATTATGGTAGAATTAATAAAAATACAAGATACAGAAAGAAATCAAAGACCTTATAATATAAAATATATAGGTTATTCAAGTCCAGAAATAAAAGAATTTGAATTAAAATCTCAAAATTTTATTAAAAGTGATATTTATATCATCAATCCAGTTGGTTTTACATCAACGCCAGATACAAATGATATTGCTTATGTTTTTTTGGAAAATTCTGGTGAAAAATTTTGTATAGCAACTGATAATTATTATAAACCAGATACAAATCCAAATGAAGTCGCTATTGGTAATTTTAAAACTAACAATTATATTAGAATAAATGATAATGAAATAAAAATTGAAGAAAATGGAACAGAACAAATATATATAAAAGCAAATAATAAGACTTCCATTAATAGTCAAAATACAATAGAATTAATATCAGAAAATAATATTATTATTAAATCACCTAATATTACTATTGAAGGAGATATAAGTATTAAAGGTAATTTAACAATTAATGGAAAAATGGATATTACAGGCATGATAACAACACCTTTGGGAATGACAGTAAATGGAAAAGTTATAAATGATATTCATACACATATTGGTGTAACAGGTGGTAAAGATAATACAGGGGGAGTTAGCTGATGGATTTTATAGATCTAAAAATGCAACAAAATAAAAATGGTATATTTGATTTAGTTTTTGACAATGGTGGTTTAAAAATAGACGATACATTAGAAACTAGTATAGCTGCAACATTATTTACAGATGACTATGACAATACATTAAATTTTGGACAAAAAAGAGGATGTTATGGCTTATATTATGGAAATAATGCATGGACTAAATTATATCATTCAAGATATAATGATGAAGAAGTTATATCTTATGTTAATAATATTTATAACAATGCCCTAAATCAAGATTTTGTTGAAAATAATGTTTATAATTTTAATAATATTGAAATTAATAGT
Source organism: uncultured Bacilli bacterium (assembly GCA_944350485.1). GTDB lineage: Bacteria > Bacillota_I > Bacilli_A > RF39 > UBA660 > RUG591. The sequence continues at coordinate 48,615 of CALVPE010000074.1, read as the reverse complement.
GCTTTTAATCAATTATATATTTCAATAAAAGGTAATAAAAATATAAATAGCGATAATAAATTTTCATATAATTATAAAATAAGTGGTAAATAATATGTCAAAAAGTTATGAAGAATTATTACAAAGTAATTTAAATTTTTTTAAACAGTCATTGGAAGAACAAAAAATAATAAATACTTCTACAAATGAAATTGTAACAATAGATTATAATACAGTTCAAGGTAAAGTATTATATGCCTTTTTAAATACGTTAACAAATGCTTCTTACAATAATGATATTAATTCAGAATTTTTGTTAAAACAATTTTTTCCACAAACAGCTGATTATACTCCCTTAAAAGAATTTCATGGAAATACTTGGGGGGTTTATCATTATACATCAACACCAGCTACTGGTTATATAATATTTACTGGAATAGAAGGTGGATCAATAATGCAAGGAACGCAAATATCTTCAAATGGAAATAATTATTTAACACAAGAAACTGTTGTTATATCAAAAAGTACTATACAAGTTAAAAGTTTAACAAGTTCACAAGGAAAAGCAACAGTGGTATTATCACAAGATTTTAAAACAGCTAGTGGCATGCCTATTAGCAGAATATATGGAGCTAATGAAGAACAATATAATAAAGAAAATTTTAAAATAACTACTATTAGTACAAATAGCTTTACTTATGATATTGACACTGATGCACCAAATACTGCTACTGGTGATATTTTTGTTGATATAATTAGCGCTTCTGTTTTAGTTGAATCAAGTGATACAGGATCAAATCAAAATTTAATTGCTGGATCAACTTTAAAAATGAATGTGGAACAACAAGGTGTTGATAGTACATGCTATGTATACTATGATGGAATTAATGGTGGAAAAGATGAAGAAGAAATGGAAGATTATAGAAAAAGAATTTTAGAAAGAATTAGAGGAATACCACAAGGATGGAATAGAAGTAATATAATATTAAAAATAAGGGAATTTCAATATGGAAAATATACTAATGCATTAATTTTTATTCCAAGAGCAGAAAAAACTGATGGAACTATTGTTAGTGGATATACTACTATATATATGATAAAAAATGATTTTACAACTCTATCAAATACAGAATTACAAGATATTAAACAATATTTAGTTGATACTATTTATAAAATTAATCCAACAGAAGATCAAGTTAATGTTGTTAATCCAGTACTAAGGGAAATAGAAATTAATGTTTCTTTATTAAATGAAGCCAATACATTAGATATGAAAAAAGCAGTTGAAGAAACTATAAAAGAAATGCAGAATGATCAAAATGTATGTTATTTTAGAAAAAAAATATTTAAAAAAACTATACAATATTGGTTAGATCAGGTTATAGATTCAAATGGTAATATTTTGGAAGATAATTATATTTTAAATAATCCAGAAGATGATATAGAATTACAATACAATGAATTTCCAATTTTAAAAATAACATGGGAATAATATGAGTGTTTATAATGCAAAAAATTTAGAAGAATGGAGAAAAATTATCAATAATGCTATGCCACAAGGTATATTATGGAATGGCATAGATAATAAAAATACAAATATATATAAGTTTTTATCTTGTATAGCGGAAGTTTTTAGACAAAGAGATGCAAATTTTGCGGAAAGATTTAATAGTTTAAAATTAGATGAAAATAGCCAATTTTTAGATGAATATTGGGATATGTTTGGTATTTCAAAATATATTAAAGAAAAACCAGAAAATAATGTAAAAAAATATAAAATTATTAATGCATTTGCAAAAGCAAGTTCTGGAATATCAACATCAAGACAAATAGAAGATTTTATAAATGAAATTTTTGATTTAGATATTAGTATTTATATTTCCGATATTAAAACTAGTAAATACAATAATAGATTTACATGTAAATTTCCTTTTAAATTTGCTTCTTTTGATGCTACTGACAATACTGTTGTTGTTAGATTACCAACAGCAAATGAAATTAATGATGAAAATGTATTAGCTACTAAAAAAATACCTTTTGCTTTAATTAATAGGGATAATTTTACTGATACAATAAAAATGCTTTTAGATTTAATTATTGATATAGATTTAAAAATAGTATATATTTAGACTTCCATTATTTAATAATAGTTTCTATAATTATACTAGAAAAATAATATTTTTTTTATGGCTACACCAAATTTTAATATTAATGATGCTTTTATATATTCACCAAAAAGTGATACAGATGGTTCAGAATTAAGTATTGAAAATCAAAAAAAAGTTTTTGCACAAAATGTAAACCAATCGCAAAATGAATTTGGATATTTTTGGTCAAGTGCAAATGTTCAATTAAATACTACAACACAAAATAAAACAGCTATATCAGTTGCAAACTATACTTTTGAAAATATATTAGAAGATAGATCAACAATAGAACAACATAATAATATAACAGATCTTTATATAGCTGATAGAATAGATTTTCAAAACAATACAAAACATTTAGGAAATTCTTTACATAAAGGTATTTTTTTCTTTATGCCTAGTTTTACAAATACTTCTAATAATGTTAATTTACAAATATATGGACAGTCTACTTTAAAATTATTAAAATTAGGAACAAATAATAAATTAGTAGAACTACAAGAAGGTGATATTATAGCTGATAGTTTATGTATAATTGCTTATAATTATAGAGCTGAACAACCTTGTTTTATTCTGTATGAACTTCTATCTTCTGATTTAGTTCAATATATATGTGGTAAATATAATGTTCTTAAAAGATTTGACTTAGTAAATAATTTAAACACTACTGCACAAATATCACAGAGTATAATTAATACGCAAGATGGAACCTTAATAAAAGATAAAGTAGAAGAAAATGGCACAAAAGTTGTAAAAAATGCAATTTATTATGTATATAAAATTGATTTAGATGGGACTATTCATTATCATGAAAATATTTTAAAAGCAGGCGATATAGTTTTTGTTGAAGAAGAAAAAGAATTTTATTTTTTTAATGGGGAATATTTAATAAAAAATGGAGCTGATGGAAAATATGTATTAAATGCATATACTGATAATGGTTCTATTTTAACTATTGATACAGATCAATCAGATTTTGTTTATGTCAATTCTTTATCTGGTGATAGAACTATAACATTATCTGGAAATCCTAATCATATGCAAAAAATACAAGTTTTTTTAAATATAAATACAGTTGGTAATTTAACTTTTAGCAATGTTAATACATGGTTAGATAATTCGCCTCCTGTTTTTAATGAAAGTGGAGTATATCCATTAGTATTTTTATATGATGGTAATTTACAAAAGTGGATAGGAAATACACAAGGAGTATATAAGTAATGTTTATTAGTCATTTAAATAATTTAGGCGGAATATCAAAATATCAAAAAAATCAAGTTATTTTTGATCAAGGAACTCCTGGAACTTATCAATTACAAATATATGTCAGAGGAACATACTATATAGAAATAGTTGGTGGTGGTGGTGGTGGTGCTAATAGCCCTGGTGGTTCAGCTGCTGTATATATAGGAAATGCTTTTTTAAATGCGGGAATTTATAATATACAAGTTGGTGCTGGTGGTGGTAATGGTAATAGAAATAATAATGCTAAACAAGGAAGTAATTCTTTAATAGAAAATTTAATTATTTGTGGTTGTGGATTTGGCGGACAAGCAAATAGAGAGGGATCTGTATATAGACAAGGTGAAGGGGGAGATATATCTATTTTAAATAGTAATGCTATTTTACAGCCACAAAATGCAAAAAAAGGAATAAATGCTACAAAAAATATTGGAGCAAATCCAACTGTATATAGTGAATTTATTCCAAACACATACTGTGGTAGTGGTGGATATGCTAATACAGCAAGTAGCCCTGGATTTGGTGGAAAAGGTGGTGATGGTTATGTTAAAATAACATTTTTAGATAAAAAAATAATTAAAGGAGATAAATAATGTCTAAATTTGAAAATTTTCCAAAAGATGAAAGTGATACAAAATTTGGTGAATGTACTGCTAAAGACTTTAATATCTTAGGAAATGAACTTATAAATACTATTAATTCTGCTAATTTAACTCCTTCTATGAATGAAGAAGACCAAATGGCAAAATCAATAGCAAATTATGTTGCAAAAGGTAATTTTTATGATGATGTAACTACTGATTATAATCATATTTTATTATCAACTAAAAATCCTTTTAAAGCACCAAATATGTATTATGATGGTATGGTAGTTATTTTTCTTTCAAAAGGAAATAATTTAACTAATGCAACTATAAATGTTAATGGTTTAGGTGATAAATCAATAAGAGAAAAAATATCCCAAGAAGGAATATCTAATGGATATATAAAGCAAAATGAATATGTACAATTAATTTTTAATAGTGCATTAGATAGTTTTATAATTTTAAAAAATGATAATAATAATAATGATGATAATCCACAAGAACAAGATTTAAAATATATTACTAATTATTTAAAAAAAGTACCACAAACTGTTGAATGTTATATAGGAAGTAGTTTAGCAGGTTTACAAAATATTAAAATAAAAAAGAATACTAATATATATATTAAATCTGGATCAACATATGAAGAAAAAATTATAGAACATGATTATACTGCTAGTATTTTAGGAACAGGAACTTTTATTATTGTTTATAATAAAAATAAAGATAATTTTTATTCATATAATCAATCTTCACAAGTTATAGCATCTAAAACACAACCAGAATTAGATACTACACGAGATTATTTATGGTATGATTTAACAAATAAAGTAATTAAAATAAAGTATCAAAATACTAATGAATGGTTAATAGAAAGTATATCAATGCCTGTATGCTGTTATATAAAAAGTTTAGAAACAATAAACGGTAGAATAGATAGTAAGATTATTCCCTTTAATGGTTTTGGTTTTATTGGTGAATATTTTTTTATTCTTCCGGGTGTAGAATATATAACAGCTGATGGAAGAGATAATAATAATAATTTATTATATACACAAACAAAAAATGAAAATATTGTTGGAGATGTTATATTTAAAGATAACAAAGAATATTATGGTAATAGACAAATAGCTATTACTAGAGGTAAGGTTCCTTATTTTAGAAATTTTACTTATGATTCAAATTTAAATACAATATATGATAATGAAAATAAAGAAAGTTTTTTATATTCATGTATTATAGGAAATACATTAATTAATAGTGGTGGATCTTTGGGTAATGGTTTATATTTTTGTGATTTAGATATTTTTTATCCACTTACACTAGCAAATAATGATTTAAGTAATATATCTACAAATGCTAAAAATAATATAATTAATTTATTTCAAGTTGATTATTCTGCTGGTATATCAATTTCTTCTACTACTTATACTCCACCAACAAATGGTATAATTATAAGCGAATTTCAATCTACTGGTGCTAATTCTTTCGGTGCTTTTTATAACAATACTCAAAGAATTGCTGGTATTTCCAATGGTGCCACAGGACAATTTTCAAGCACTTTTATTTTAGTCAATAAAGGTGAAGAATATAAAATTGATATGGTTAATTCAAATGTTACATTTTATCCTTTTAAAAATCAAATATAGGAGCAAAATATGTTTTATAAAATAATAGACGAAAAAACAAAAAAAGTAGATGTTGGTTTAGGAACTAATGAAGAATTTTACAAATCTATTGGTATGATTGAAGGTAAAGTTGAACAAGGTTATGATGGAGCTCATTATTTAAAAGGTTATGCGCCACAAAAACCATTAGAACTTCTAAAACAAGAAAAAATACAAGAATTAAAAAAAGTAAGAGATGAATTTAAAAAAAATATATTTATAAAAGATAATATATCTTTATATGATATAGAAAATTTAAATAATCAACATTTATTAATTAGTTTATTACTAGGTATTGGTGAATTTACAAGCGAAGATTTAGAGTTATATAAATCTAAAATATCAAGTATCGCAAAAATTTATGATACAACAAAAAAATTAATTGAAAATTGTAATTTAAAGAGTTTATTAGATAAGATTAATATTAATTTTAAGGAATAATTATGGATTTAAATTATGAAAAATATAAAAAAATAAAAGAATTAAAAAGAAAAAGAGATAAATATATTAAAAATAAAGGTTTTTCCTTATTTAATTTTTTAAATATGCAATATAATCTTATTAATTATGTAGAAAGTGAAAAAATATTTTGGGAAAGATTTTTAAAAGATATGATTTATAAATATGATTTTTTTGAAAAAAGAATAAATAAATCTAATTCAATACAGGAATTAAAAAATATAGAAATAGAATTTGATAATTTAAAAAAATACATGAATAATAATTAAGACATATGCAAAAATTAAAATCAGAAAGAAAAACTCTTATATTAAAATATTTAAGAAGTTTACCAGGAAAAGAATGTGAAGATTTATTAAATTATATTTTTGTAATAAAAGATCCCGAAACTGGTAAAAATATAAATCTTAAAATGCATAGAGCAATAGCTTTAAAAATTCAACATAGAGTTGATAAACAAATAGTTGATTTATGTAAAATGCAATCTATACCTTCTTTAAGAGATTATTTAGATAGAGCATTATTAAAAATTGATAGTTATTTAATAAAACAAAATATAAACATAGAAAATATATCATATTTTTAACAAAATTTTATAAAAAAAATATAATTTTTATATAAAAAACACATAATACAATATACTTTCTTTTTAACTAGTTATGTTTTAATATTTTTTATGTAAAAAATAATTTAAAAAATATGGATAATGTAACTTATGAAAGGGGTATATTTCAAATGAATAGTATGATTAATGCTTCAATAGAAAATGATGAAATTTATCAAATTATTGGTTGGAATGCTCAAAAAAATAAAATAGGTGTTACTTTAAAAAAGTATAATGAATTAAAAGAAATAGCAGATGGTTATTATAATGTACTTGTTGAAAAAGGAATTATAGAAAAACCAAAAACAGCCGAAGAAATAGCAAAAGAACAACAAAAAATTATGACTGATATGCTTAATCAAATGAAGATTATGCAAGAAGAAATAAAAGACTTAAAAAAAAGTGAAAAAAATAATATTGAAGATTTAAATATTATGCTAACAAAAGATAATAAAAATGATATACAAGAAAATATAGTTCTTCAAGAAAATAAAAAAAGTGATAAAAAATTATTAAATTTTAAATAGGTAAAAACATGAATATTGATATTAATAAAATTTTAAATTTAGCAAATACTTTTATGCCTAATAAGGTTAAGGATTTACAAATAGCAATAGAAAAAGCACAAACAATACTTAAAAATAGTGCTGATAAAAGTCCAGAAGAAATTTTAAGAAATACAGGAATTTCAAGTAATTTTATTGATAAATTACGACAGAATACATCTAACCCGATCGCTGAAATGTTTATGAAGGCAATTGGATTAGATGTTAATAAAGCTAATTCAATCCTTGATAATATAAGAAGTAGCTATAATGTATCTAATCCAATTTCATCTTATGATTCTGATAAAAAAGATGATATAGAAACATTAAAACAAGGTCTTAAAAAAGTCAAGAAAAATTAGCTTTATATTTTTTTTTATTAATAATTAAAAAAGGAAAAAATTATGGACACAAAAGAAATGGGAACTTTCTCATGGGGTTGGGTTATCTTTATAATCTTGATCTTATGGTTCTTTTCTGGTGGAAATGGTTTTGGCTTCGGTTGGGGAAACAGAGGAGCAGCTGGATTTTTAGCTGGTGAAGCATTAGCTAATAATGGTTGCAACAGAGTTTCTAATTGTGAAGTTGAAAAACAAAACTTAATAACAGCAGCCGAAACTAATTTTAGAATAATTGAGGAAAATAGAAAATCAACAGATGCTATTTCTGCTCAATTAAGAGCACAATATGATGCTGAACAAGGTGAAAAAATCTTTGATTTAAAGATTAATAACTTAGCTCAACAGAATGCTTACAATTTAGCTCTTTCCGAAAAGAATGCTACAATTGAAAGAATGACATTAGCTAACTCATTGAATGCAAAATTTGATACTTTATCTAATCAAATTAGTAAAATTCAATGTGAAATGATGAAAAAACCAGAAGTAACAAGTATTGGTGCTAGTTGTACTCCAATAGTTAGCCCAATTATAGCTAGCGGTTACTATAATGGTTATTTTAATGGTTTAAACAATAATTGTGGTTATAGCTGCTATAACAGCAATTTAGCTTAAACTAAAGTTGTTTTATATTGTAAACAATATTAAATAAATTTAAGGAGAATAATATTTCTCCTTAAATAAAAAAATATTTTTTACATTTTTAATATTATTATTTAAGGGGTAAATCTATTATGTGTAACTGTGTACAAAATATAAAAACTACTGCTGTTACTTTTCAAAGTAACCAAGTTGTTTATACCATACCAGCAACAACTGGTTTAAATGTTAATCAGGCATATAATATTATTTTTTGTCAACCATTACCTGATGAAGCTACATTAGGTTCTTCTGTGGTAATTACTAATGGTACTACAAACTATAATGTTATGACCAGAAAGGGAGATATATTATTAACTAAATATATAGTTGATACTTGTGGCTTAAAAACATGGTATAATGGAACTTCTTTTGTTTTAAGAAATTTTATTTCAATTAAATAGAAGGAGAATATATGACTAGACAATTTTTATTAGACATGATAATTGGTTGGATACTTTATACAAAAGAAGGTAAAAATACTGCAAATAATATTGTAAATAAAGCTGTTAATATAGCTAAAAATAATTTACAAAAAAATAATGTAGAATACCTAAAAAATAATAAAGATACTTTAAAACAACCGACTATGGATGATAAAAATTGTCTTAATATTAATTAAAAAGGGAAATATATATGACAAAAAAAATAAATGATATTATGAAAAAATATGAAGATGTTGCTAGTTATGATAATGTAGTAAAAGCAATAGAACTAATTGATGATTTTATGTGTGAACATAAAGACAAATTAGATATGTTGGAATATGATTCTTTAATGGATAAAATAGAAGATACATTATATCCTTTTTTAACAGAAGAAAAAGCTATACATTATGTAAATAAAATAGTAAATTCTGATGGAACAAAAGGACCACATTTTTCTATGGAACAAGTTTCTGGATCATTAATGAGTAAACATATAGAAAAAGATACTGATGTTTATAGTTTCTATGATTTATATACACAAATCAATTTAGTATATTCTGATTTAGGACCAATATTAAATTTTGATAATGATAAAATAATTGCAGTAGCATTAGCATATTTAAAAGATCATGATTTTCCTGGAATGGGAAAAATATCTTATACTAAATGGTATTGTGAATCTATGGAAAAATTAGAACAAGAAAGTCAACATGATTAATAATATTTTTTCATAAAAAAAGCTGGAAAAAATCCAGCTTTTATTTTTAATTTCCCGTTGAACCAAAACCACCACCCCTATCATTTGAAGTGTCAAGTTCTGCAACTTCTTCAATTTCAAAATCTTCTATTTTTTCTAATTGAATTTGAGCTATTTTATCACCTTTTTTAATTTTTACTGGATTATTTATTAATTGTCCATTATCATTAATATTTGGTAAACTATGACATATTAAGCCGAGTTCATTTTTGTATTGTTGGTCTATAATACCCACACTATTTGATACTATTATTTTCTTTTTTAATGGTAAGCTTGATCTAGAAAAAACCTTAACTCTATAACCTTCTGGTATATCCATAGCAATACCTAATGGTACTATTGTACTTTCAAAAGAATTAATTGTCATATCTTTATTAGAGCATACATCAAATAGATCACCTTTGTGTGCTTGTGTAGGCAAAATAGCATCTTCTGTAATTTTTTTAACTTTTAATTTAATCATTCTTATTTTCCTTTTTTTTATTAATAAAATCTTTTAAACTTTTAATTGATATTATTGATGTTCCAAACAAAAAAACAATTAAAAATATAAATATAAAATAAAACAAACCGGCAAATAATGGCAAAATAACAATCCACCAGCTTAAATTTATTACTTCTAGTACTTTTAATATTATTAACATAAAAAAAGTACAAAATCCTAATGCAGTAACCATATTATAACATCCCCAATGCTTCTTTATAAACTTCTAATAATTGTTCTAATTCAATTCTTTTTTCAGTATCAGTTTTTCTTATTTTAACTATTTCTCTGATAGCTTTTGAATTAAAACCAAAACCTTTTGCTTCAGAATAAACTTCAGAAATTTGTCTTGAAATTTCTTTTTTATCTTCTTCAAGCCTTTCTATATTTTCAACAAATCTTTTTAATTTAAGATCTATTTCATCATTTTTTTTATTTTCTTCCATTTTTTTAATTTAAAATTGAACATAATATTATATTATATTAATTTTTTTTAATGTCAATATTTTTTATATTATTTTTTTGCATCTTCTAGATATTTAGTATATATATCGGAAAAATAAGAAAATTCAGGGACAAAATATAATTTTATATTTCCTAAATTTCCCCCCCTATCTTTTTGTATTATTAAATCTGCTTGATTTTTTTGAGTTTTCAATTGATTAGATAAACTAGTGAATCTTGGATCTGTTTCTAATAACCCATTTAGTTTTCTTTCTGTATAATAAGCTTCCCGATAAATAAAAACTACAACATCCGCATTTTGTTCAATACCACCACTTTCTCTTAAATCGGATAATTGTGGTCGTGGATCATCTCTTTCTTCTGTTTTTCTTGATAATTGACTTAACAATATCATGCCACAATCAAATTCTTTTGCTATATTTTTACAATCCATAGATAATTTATCAAGAGCTAATACCCTATTATTTTGATTATCTTCTGTTCTCATTATTTGCAAGTGATCTATAATAACTAAATCAATTTTACCGACTTTTTTTTCAAAATTTTTAATAACATTTCTTACATAATCACCACTAATACCTAACTTTTCATTAAAATATAATGGTAATTTATTTATTTCTTCCATATTATTTTTCATTTTTTGTATTTGTTCATAAGTAACATCTGATTTTCTTATATTTGAAGAATTAATTTGTGCAACATTAGATAATATTTTATCTCCCTGCTCTTCAGAACACATTTCTTGTGAAAAAAATAAAACATTTTTATTTTGTTTAGCTACATTTAATGCAATTTGTAAAGAAAGTGTAGTATTATGAGTAACAATATAGTCTTGAATTACATAGAGATGTTCATTACTATCAACACTAATACATTGTGTATGTTTAAAATTTGATTTTTCTATTTTATTAATATATAATTTTTTAGAAATATTTTTATAAATATCTATTTTATATATTTTATTTATTTTATCAAAAATAATATGGCACTTCATGCCTAAACTAAAAGCTAATTGTTGCAATATTAAAGATTTTTTATAACTTTTTATTTCATATTTTCTTTTATTAAGATAATTAAATAAAAAATTTTTTCTAGCTTCATATTTTTTAAATAAAATACTTTTATTATTATTAAGCCCATATTTTCCACAAAAAAGCCTTATACATAACTTTTTATTATTTTTTTTATCTTTTAATATTTTATATATTTGTTTAGTGCTTAATATTTTTGGTTCTATTTCATCTTCAAAAAATATCTCCCATAAATGATTTTTATCCGCTTCTATAATTCTATCTTCAAAAAATATTTTATAACATCTTCTTCTTCCTTGTGGAAAAACACCATTAACTACAACTTCTTTACCAAATGGATCAATAACTTTATCACCTATTTTAATATTTTTATTTTTTATCCATCCTTTATTAGTTAATATTTTAGTATCTAATGGTAACGCTTTTCCCGACGAACTCCTTCCAGCTAAAACAAATAATTTTTTTCTAAAAATTCCACCTAACTTTCTATCAAAATCTATAATATTAGTTTTTATAATATTATCAGGTTCATTTTTATTATTAATAGTATTTTCTATATCCAATATTCTTTTAGCACATATATCCATAGCATTATCAAAAGTATATTGTTCTTCTTTTGATTGTTCTCCTATATTTTCTAAATTGTTTTTTATTTTATCATATATATCTTCTGCTTTAGTATTTTTTTTAATTTCTAATTCAATTTTTTCTTCTAAATCTTTCAATTGTCTTTTTAAATAAAAATTTTTAATTATATTACAATAACTTTCTACATCAATTATTCCTGCTCCCATATTTAATAAGCATTTTAAATAATCATCTGTATAATGATGTTTTCTTAAAATATTTTTTATTTCGCCTGATAATGATTTTAAATCTTGTACCTTATCATTTTCATAAAAATTTTTTAGTAAAATAAAAATATCTTTATGAGCACTTTCAAAAAAATACTCACTTTTTATTATTGAATTTATTTTAAAATATGTTTCAGAATTTAATATTAAACATCCTAATAATACTTGTTCACATTCAATATCATATAATTTTATTTCAAACATTTTTTTCTCATTGATTCTATATTATTAAAACAAAATACTTTACAATTACAATCACAAATTCTATCCATTATTCTATCACCTAAAATATAATAAAGACCTTTAATTTCATTGGTGGACCTTAAAGGATGATTTGAAATTAAAAATATTGGTTTAAAATTTTCATATCTATAATTTATTAATTTAAAAAGTATTTGTCTTTCTGCATCTGTACAAAATTGTATACCTATTTCATCAATAAATAACAAATCACATGTAAATAATAAACTATCAACATGTTCACCTTTATATTCTTTTCTTAATTCATTTATTAAATCATACATATTTACATACATAGAAGAAATATAATCTTCTTCTTCTATTTGATTATAATAAAAACTTTTTTGTCTTTTAATTTTAATTTTTTGGATATCATTAAAAAAACTTCTCATAATAAAAGTTTTTCCACTTCCAACACTTCCAGTTAAAATAATATTTTCGTAATTATTTATTTTTTCTTCAATATTTTTTTTATAATCTTTTAAATATGTAATTAAATTTTTATTATAATCATTAATTATTAAATTATCCATTGATAAATTATTAAATCTATTTTTTATTAATATTGTCATATTAAAATTCCATTTTTTCTAATTTTTCATTAAATATCTCAATTTTAGTTGCCATAATAATTCTTTTTATAGCTTCCATCATTTCATCATTAAACATTTTACCATTAGTATCCATATGTTTACAAACTATTTTTTTAATTCCTTTTGAAGCTATATGTTTTAAACAGTTATCACAAGGTAAGTGTGTAACATACATAATACAATTTTGCAAATTTTGTTTACTTGATAACAAAGCATTCATTTCTGCATGAACTATTAATCTATATTTCATAGGTTTTTCAAAAGTCATATAAGTTCTATCACAATTACTTATAAAATCATTAAAACCTATTGAAACTATTTTTTCTTCTAATTCATCATAAATAACACATCCAACCTTGGTACTAGGATCTTTTGATTTTTTGGATATGTCTTCTGCTAATTTTAAAAATTTTATATCCATAATATTTTATTAAAATTATGTTTATAGAAATAGATTATAATATAAATTTTATTTGTCAAGTTTTAACACTTATTTTTTTATTGGTTTAAAAATATAATTATAAAAAATATTTTTTATTGACTTTAAAAATACTTATTTTATATTTAAAACATAATTAGATTTTATAAATGTCGGCAAGTTTATTTACATAATCTAGTTATTAGATTAGAGACTACACTAACTTGCCTTTTAAGTGTAGTCTTTTTTAATAATAAAAATAATATAATTATGAAATATAGTATTTATGATTTTAATCAACAAAAATGTGTTGAAAATGATTTAGATATGACCGATATTTTAATATTAAGTTATATAAAAAACTTTTATCCAAGAATGAATAAAATGATTGAAGATGATAAAGAGTATGTTTGGTTTAATTATGGATCATTTATTAATGAATATCCTATATTAAAGATAAAAAAAACAATAACAATTTCTACTAGACTATTAAAACTACAAGAAAAAGGTATTATTTTAAAAAAATGTGTAAGAAATGAAAAAGGAACATTTTCCTATGTTTCCTTAACTGAAAAATATTTTGAATTATTGACTGATACAATAGAAAATGAAAATAAAAATCAATTTGATGAAAATATAACCCCCTTTGATGAAAATAAAATGGGGGGCTTTTATGAAAATAAAAGACAAAAAGATCCAGTAACTATAATAAATCAATCTACTATATCCAAAAAAGAAAATATAAAAGAAAAAGAAAATTTAGATTTTGTAGAAAATGAAGATTTTAAAAACTTATTAGAAGAATGGTTAGAATATAAAAAGGAGATAAAAAATAGTTATAAATCTAGTAAATCTATTAAAGTTTTTTATAACACTTTATTAAAATATTCAAATAATGATATAGAAAAAGCAAGAGAAATAATTAATTTTTCTATTGCTAATGGATATAAAGGTATATTTGAACCAAAACAAAACAAAAAATCATATAATAATAAACCAAATTATGCTGAATTAGAAAAATATGTTTTATAAATTATTGACTTTAAAAAAAATAAAAGTAATAATATATTTGTTATAAATAAAAATAAAAAAATATGTCTTTAAATAAAGTAATTTTAATAGGTAATGTTGGTAAAGATCCAGAAATTAAAAAATCTGGTGATAATAATGAAGTTGTTTTAATAAATTTGGCTACTAGTGAATCCTGGAAAGATAAAGTTTCTGGTGAAAAAAAAGAAAAAACCGAATGGCATAGAGTTGTTATTTATGCATCTGGTTTAGTAAATATTGCTAAAACATATATTAAACAAGGTGATAAAATATATGTTGAAGGTTCTTTACAAACAACAAAATATACAGATAAAGAAGGAGTTGAAAGAACTATAACACAAGTAGTATTAAAAGGTTTTGATTCAAAGATAGAAATTTTATCTGAAAAAAATAAAAATAACATGACAGATAATAAAAATAATGAAGAAAAACAATTAAGTAAAGAAGTTAGCGATTCAATTCCATTTTAATAAAATTTAAAAATATGAAAGTAATAATTAATAGTAGAAATCATTTAGAAAAAATTATAAAAGAAATTCCTAATGAAAATTTTGATAAAGGTTTTGTTCTAGAAATTTCTACTATTAAAAAATATAAAACAGATAAACAAAATAAAACATTTCATGCATTACTTTATGCATTTTTTGAAACTGGATTAACTTCATATGATAATATAATAGACTTAAAAAATATATATAAAGAAGAAATGGGAATGGATATTGATTATTATGTATATTTTTTAAAAGATGAATTATTTAATGCAGTTAAAAATAAAAAATTTCCTAAACCACATAAGGTAGAAGATATAAAAGATTTACCAAAAAATGTAGTAGCAGTTAATAAAGTATTTAAAAGTTTTAGTTTAGCAACAGAAAAACAAGTTACTATTGGAATAAAAGCTTTAATAAGAGATATTTTTACAACTGGCGCTAATACGGATTTAAAAGTCCAAGAAATTTTAAAAGGTCTTGGTGAATATTTTCCAGAAGAAGGTAACGATACAGAATCTGCTATAAAAATTTTTTTTCCTAATTCAAAAAAATTATAATTTTTTTAAAAAAACTTGACATTTATAAAAATAGTCCTAATATATTATTATATCAATTTTAAATATTAATATGGAAATAAGTGATAAAAATTATTATGACTATCCTGCACTTTCTGCTAGTCAATTAAAAGATTATGATGAATCTCCTTATCATTTTTGGAAAAGAAGTGTATATAATAGTGAAGCTATTAAAATAGATACTAAATCAACTAACTTTGGATCATTAGCTCATTGTTTACTTTTAGAACCTAAAAAATTTGAAGAAAATTATATTGTTAATTTAGATAATTTAGATTTTAGAACAAAAGAAGGTAAAGATTGGAAAAATAAGCAAACAAAAGAAATAGTCAGTTTAAATGATTATCAACATGCTAAAAAAATGATAAATAATTTATATAAAGATAAATTTGTTGGTGCTTTATTAAAAAATGGTATTAGTGAAAAACCTTTTATAGTTGATATAGGAGATGGCTTTTGGTTAAAAGGAAAAACTGATTCTATAAAAAAATTATCTAATGGGGATATAATTATTATTGATTATAAAACTACTAGTGAAGATTTAGATAAATGGGAAAAAAGAAATGTATATAATGGACATGATATACAAAATGCAGTATATGCTCAATTATGTTATTTAAAATACAAAACATATCCTAAACATTTCTATTTTTTAGTACAATCTACAAAAGAAGATTATGAAGATTTATATCAAATTTTTGAATATGACATGCAGTCAGTAGATAGAGCAATAGATTATGTTTTTGGTAAAAATAGAGATGTAAATTTTAAAATAGAAAATGATGAAGTTTTATTAGATGATGATTGTGGAATTTTATATAAATGTAAACGAGATTTATATAATTTTTTTAGCGGTAAAGATTTAGATGTTTTTAAATATTTTAAAGAAGTTAAATTAATGTCTAATATGTATAGAGAATTTAAAATTGTTAGTGATTATTAATAAATATAGGAGTAAAAATGTTAGAAACACAAGAAAATAAAAAATCTGTATTACAAAAAATATGTGATATGCCAATAGGAGATGCTTTAAATTCGCAAGATTTTAAAAATATAATTGGTGATATTATGTATGGTTCTATTAATGGAAAAAATAATGATATAAATAAATATATATCAGGTGTTATGAATACAATTAGAACCAATGATAAATTATTAAAATGCTCTACAAAAAGTATAATATATTCAATATTAACTAGTGCTAATTTAAAATTACCAGTTGATTCTAAACATTATGCTTATTTAGTTCCATATAAAGATAAGAACGGCACATTATTATGTAGTTTAATTATAGGATATCAAGCCTATCTTTATTTGGCTAAAAAGGATAAAGATATAGATAATATAGAACCTTTTATAGTTTATGAAGGAGATCAATTTGAATACTATTCGGATGATAAAGGAAATCATTTTACTTATAAGCCAAATTTTAGTATTGATAAAAAAAATGCAAAAAAATTATATGGTGTAGCTGTATTAAGATATAAAGAAAATACCGGAAGACAACCACAAATAGTAGTTATGACATATGAAGAGATTTTAAAATTAGCTCCTTTATATTTTAATTATGATACTAAGAAAAAAGAACTTACAAATTTTTGGAAAGATTTTGAAGATGAAATGATTAAAAAAACAGTTGTAAGAAGATTGGGAAAATGGTTTATAAAAGATGTTGATTTAGAAATGCTTAATGATATAGATAATGGAATGTATGATGATAAAGCTAAATATTATGATGAAGAAGGTAGACTTATAACAATAAGTGAAGAAAAAAAACCAGATATACCTACAATAGATGAATTGGAAAAAACTTCATCATTAGATTAAAAAATGCTTGACAAATAAAAAATATTATTTTATATTTTTAATGATTTTAGTAACGTAATTTTTTAATATTATAACTTAGGAATAAATTTCCTAAGTTTTTTATTTTTTTAAAAAAAAAGACTTCCATTATTTAAGTATATATTTTATACTAAAATTAGTATATTAATATATTTGATAATGCAAGAATTAAAATTAGATAGTAATTTTGAAATAA
Source organism: uncultured Bacilli bacterium (assembly GCA_944350485.1). Classification (GTDB taxonomy): domain Bacteria; phylum Bacillota_I; class Bacilli_A; order RF39; family UBA660; genus RUG591. The sequence goes on along the minus strand of CALVPE010000074.1, from coordinate 30,924 downwards.
AACAATTTACAGAAGATGACAAATATGGATATTTTGAAGGTTATGCTTCTGTTTTTGAAGTAATAGATAGTTATAGAGATGTTGTAAAAAAGGGTGCTTTTCAAAAAAGCATAGAAAATAGAAAAAATAAAAATGATACAAATATACCTATGCTATGGTCTCATGAAACTGATAATCCAATAGGATTTTTTGATATAAATAGTATATTTGAAGATGAAATAGGATTATTTGTAAAAGGTAAAATTTTATTAAATATTCCACAAGGAAGAACAGCTTATAATTTAATAAAAGCTGGTGTATGTAAAAAAATGTCAATAGGATATATTGTTAAAAAAGATTTCTATAACGAAAGCAATAAAACAAGAGAATTATTAGATATTGAATTACATGAAATAAGTTTAGTTATGTTTCCAGCAAATGATAGTGCAAAAATTTTAAATGTTAAAAATATTAATCTTAATGAAATTAAAGTAAGTTCACCAGAAAAAATTATTAATAAAAAAGATATTGAACAAAAATTAAATAATATTTTAAAAAATGAAGAATTTAAGGATGAAGATTTTTATTTATTAGCTAATGGTGAAAAAAAATATGGTTTATTCATTGATATAAATAATGAAGGTGAACCAGAAATAAATATTAAATCTCTTATTGAATTTTCAAGAAAAGATAATATTGATACATTAAATATTAGTGAAAATGAAAGATTAAAATTAAAAGAAAAAATAAATTTACTTTTTGATATTATAAGAAAAAACACTAATGATAATAGTTATATTTCACCTTATGAAAATCAACAAAATATTATTAAAAACTTTACCATTAAGGATTGTGAAAGATTTTTAAAAAAGTCTGGTTTAACGAATTCTGGTTTTAAAACTTTCTTTAGTAGACTTGCTGAATTAAAAGCTTGTGGTACTAATAGAAAAAAACCAAAAAAGGAATTAGAAGATTTACAGGAATCTTCAAGTGAAAATTCTCTTGATGAGAATGATAAAACTCCTGAGGAGTTAGAAAAATTTAATCAATATTTAAAAAATTTAAGTTCATTATTAAAAAATAAAGAGTAAATTATGGAAGAAATCAATACAAATATAAAAAATATTGTTGATGAAGTAAAAAGCTTCAAAGAAGACAATGTAAAAAAAATTGAAGCATTAGAACAAAAAAATGCTGATATGGAAAAAAAATATAATGAAGCATTGCAAGAGATCAATGATTTGAAAAAAGAAAATTTAGAAAATGCTAGACAAATTAGCGATTTTTATAAAGTTTCTATTAAAAATGATCAAGGCAATGATGAAATACAAAAAAAATATTTATCAAATCTTGATCAAGTATTAAGAGATTTTGCATCTGGTAAAGCAGAAATAAAATCTGAATATCTTGAAAATGCTGAAAAATGTGCTAAAATGTTAGCTAAAAGTATGAATTTAGCTAATGAAGATATGGAAAAAAAGTATGTTAAATCTGCTATGCAAGATGTTACATCTACACAATTTCCAGTATTAGATTTAAATATAAAAGCACAAGCACAAAGTACATATGTAGGAAGTGATGGTGGTTTTGGTATCACACCAGCTAAAAAATTACCAGACTATACCGCAAATAAGACTAAAAAATGTTTATATGATTTAGTTGAAAAGGTGTCTACTTCTACAAACCAAGCAGAAGTTTTAGCTTCTGATGCTTCTAATGAAGGTTTTTGGGAAGATGAATTTGGTTCTGATAAAACATCAAATGTTAGCCAAGGTAAAATAATTATTCCAACATCAATTGTTAAAGGATCTGTTCCATTAACAAGAACATTAGTAGAAGATTATAATGGTAACATTTATACATATTTATATCCTTTACTTGATGAGAGTTTAACAAATGCTGTTGAAAGAGCTTTATTTACTGGTAATGCTACACAAGGAAAACCAAAAGGAATTTCTCAATATGATGAATTATCAGAAGCTGAATTAAAGAAAGAAAGTCCTTATGTTGTTGGTAAATTTAAAACAATGGTTGCAAATGATGCAGAAGAATTAATTAGTGCTATTGTAAAAGCTAACATTACTATGTCAACAAATAATAATGTTGTTGTTATGAATCCTATGACACTTGCAGAAATACTTGATGTTAAAGATTCACAAGGTAGACCATTAGTTCAACCTAATATGTTATTAGAAGGGGCAGTTTATATGATAAATGGTATGAATGTTTATACATCTATCTATTGTCCTAAATTTACTGATACCGGTTCAAAAGCAGTTTATGTAGGTAATTTCTCAAAAGCTTACACTTTTGTTCAAAGAACAGGAAGAACTATTGAATTTAACCCTTATGCAAATAATAATGAAATAATTCATTATATGTTGAGACAAAGATGTGGTGGTGCTGCAAAAGGATTTGATAGTTTAACTATTATTAAAAAAGCTTAATTAAAGGAGAATTTATGAAGAAAGATTTAAGTCAAGAATTAGATGTTATTATAGATGTTGCTGGTAAATCAGTAACAGCTTCTACTGATATTGCAGGAAAAGTAATTAAAACCACAGACTATAATGACATTATGGTATGTATGGAAGCAGATATTACTGCTGGAAAAATCGGTGTTAAAGTTGAAACAGCTTCTAATGCTGATTTTGATACCAATGTAGTTGACATTACTGATAAAGTTATAAAACCAATTATAAAAGATGGTGAAATACATAGAGAAAACGAAGCAGAATTAGCTGCTCTATATTTTACATCTGGAACAGATAAAAAAGAAAAATCCATATTTGGTATTTATAAAGAATTATGTGATGAATATATTAAAATTACATATCAACCAGATGGATCAGCTGCTGTTACAACAGCTTTAAATGCAGTTGTTGTTATGGACAAGAAAGTTGCTCCAACATTATAATTTAAAAGGGGAAATATTTTCCCCTTCTTATTAATAAAAAAAATACTAATATGAAAGTAGAAATTAAAGAAGATATTTATTATACAACTAATCAAGTTGATAGAAAAGTATTATATAAAGGTGTTCAAGATATTACTGATAATACTTATAATATTATTAAACATAATAAAAATGTTGTTATTTTGCATAATGATCTTAAATTACAAAATAATGATCTTAAAGTAGAAAATAAAGATGTAACATTAGTAGAAGATTCATTACAAAATGAAACAACAGAAGATAATAAAGATGAAGATGAAGTTTTAGACGAAGAAGAAACAAAATATAACAAAAAATCTTTTAAAAAGAATAATAAAATAAAATACTAATTTTATTAAAAAATAACTGGCATTTTTTTCGTGTATTTTTATGCCAGTTTATTCTTATAATTTAATTTGTTTATTTTAATTTTTTTCTTGTGCTTTTATAGTCTTTGAAAGTTATTTTTTTAAATCCACCAATTTCAATTTCTTCTCCTATTCTTTTTTTAGCAATAGGTGATTTTATTACGAATTTTCTCTTTTTAACTTCTTTAACTTTAAAAGTTCCTAAACCATCTACTTTACTTTCACCATAAGTATTTAACTCATCAATGATTTTAGCAATTACCATTTCAATAATTGTCTTTGAAACAGTATTTGAAACTGTTAAACCTAAATTATTAAATTTATTAGAAATTTGTTTTGAAAGTTCTACTTTATTCATTTTTTTATAAAATTATTAATAACAATTAAATATTATTACTATTTTTTTTAAAGTCAACAAATATTATTTATCTTGACAAATTAAATTATATATTTAATAATATATTATATATTAATAACCTTATAAAAAATGAGTGAAATAATTTCTTTTATTCAAAATCATTGGGATGAATTATTAGCAATTATTGGTGGTGTTGTATCAGTAGCTAGTATTATTGTAAGGCTTACACCAACCATGAAGGATAATACAGTATTAGATAATATTATAAAAGTATTATCTAAATTCTCAATTATAAATACAAAAGCAGATCAAAAGAAAATAGATAATGCTAAATAATTTATAACTTTTGTTAGGCTTGTTTTTTACAAGCCTTTTTTGTTATAAAAAACTATTTTTTAGACTTCCATTATTTAAAAAAATTATATATTATATTAGTATAAATATATTTATTTTTTTATGGCTTTAACAAAAAAATCATTTGAAAATATTAAAAGAAGATCTTATTTTCAGCAAAGTATTGATAAAATTTTTGCTAAAAATAAAAAAAATGATATTATTAACAATAAAGATTTAGAAAAAATAAATAAAGATTTAATAGCTAATAATAGTTACAACAATAAAAATAAAAAAATTATATTAAGGGAGCTAGATAATTTTTTAAATGATGACAATAGAAGTAATGTTTAATTTTATTATAGAAAATTTATATTATATAATTTTATTATATATTCTAATTGATAATTATTTAAAATTAGAGTATAAATATTTTATATTAAGAGCATTAAATATATTTTTTATAATAGATATATTTTTTTCTTTTTTAAATTATATATTTAATATTAATTATTCTATATATTATATAATACAATCTTTATTTTTATTTTATTTTTTATTTTGTAAATTATTTTCTTATATAAAAAGCGATGAAATAAATAATAATAATGTACTTATTATTTTTTATAAACCTAAAAAAATAAAACAATTTATATTATCAATATTTGGTCTATCATATAGTTCTGCAGGTTTAATTATAAATAAAAATATATATCAGATGAGATATGAAGCTAAAACTTTACAAAAAATACCTTTTACTGATAAAACTCTAAATTATTTAAAAGAAAAATATTTAATTATAGATACTGGATTTAATTTTAAAAATTTAAATGGAGATTGGGAAAAAAATCTTTTATCACAACATGCTAGACAAAAAAGAACATTTTATTTTAGATTCAATTGTTTAAGAAGTTTAAGATATGTTTTAAATCAAATTAAAGGATATGAATATAAGTCAGAATATATATTCCCTTGTATTTATTTATTAATTTTAAAAATAAAGAAATTTAGAAAATGAAGGAAACATTAGATAATTTAAAACAAGTTGTAGAAACATTTGTAAAAACAACCAATAACCACAATGAAATTTTGGAGAGACAAGCTGATATGTTAAATAAAAATATGATAAATAAGGATTGCAAATCTAAAATATATGAAAATATAAAAGAAATAGAAGATGAACAAAATATACAAAAACATAAAATAGAACAAATAGAAAAAAATTTAGAACAAATAAATATGTTTTTAAAAGGAGATGGCTGTTATTCAAAAGGTTTAATTAATGAAATTAAGGAATTAAAGGGGGCTATAAATGAAATTAAAGATTTTGTAAAAGATATTACTACTACTAAAAAAAATATAAAAATATTTTATAATTTTTTATCAGGTGCTGGTGGTGCAGTGTTAATGATTATTATTCAAAAATTTTTTATATAAAATGATAAAAAAATTATTGTTTATAAGTATTATATTATGTTTAATTATTTATATATCTTTGTTAAAAGAAAAAATAAAAATGGAACAATATATTAATAGAAATTTACAAGAAGATTTATTATATATTCAAGAAAAAAATAATATATTAAAAGAAGATTTTAATAAAAGTGAAGAAGAAAATAAATATTATATTAATAGATATAATGTATTAAAAAATAAGCTTAATAAATTAGAAAAAAATGATAAAAATTTTTGTGTTAATCAAAAAGTTAGTGAAGATTTATTAAAAATATTAAAAGAAGATGTTTAAAAATATTTTATTTTTATTTATTTTAATTTTATTAGTATCTTGTAAACATAATTTTGTACATAATGATATTCCCTTAAATTATATAAGATTGCAAAAAATATATGTTGATTGTGAAAATAACACTTATGGAGAATGTATCATTAAATATGATAATGCTCTAAAAAAATCTAATCAAGATAAAGAAGCTTTAAAAAATTATTTTAATTAACACTTGATTTTTAAATATAATATTTTATTATTGTAAAAAATATTAATTTTTATTATGGAAAATATTTATGAATATAAAAACTCTTTTAGAAAAAGAGAACATGGTATTCTTTTACAACAATGTAGAGTTTGTAAACAATGGAAAAGATTAAGTGAATTTCATAAAGAAACAAAAAAATTTATAACAGAAAATGGAAAAATAAAAATAGAAGTGGGCCATAGAACAAAATGTAAAGAATGTCAATCTAAATATGCAAAAAAATGGAGAGAAGAAAATAAAGAATATAAAAAAAATTTAGATGCTTTTTATTATAAAAAATATAAATATAAAAAACTTGGAATAAAATTTGAAGAAACTTTTGACTTTAAAACAAATAAAAATAAATATTTTAATGAAGCTTTTAATAAATTTAAAAAACAATATTTAAAAAAATTTAATAAGAAAAATATAAATCAACATTCAAGATATAGGGAAAGAAATTTAAAAATATTAAAAATTTGGAAAGAAAAAAAATGATACAATTAAGAGAATATCAAAAAGTTGCTGTTAAAACTGGCTTATACTATTTACAAAATTCTAAAAAACCAATTATAATGCAAGCATGTACAGCTTTTGGAAAGTCAATAGTAATAGCAAATATAGCAAAAGAATTACAAGATAAAACAATAGTATTTCAACCATCACAAGAAATATTAGAACAAAATTTATCTAAATATGAAAGTTATGGTTATGAAGCTAGTGTTTTTTCTGCTGGAAAAGACAGAAAAGAAACAGATAAAAATGTTATATTTTCTACTATACAATCTGCATATAAACATCCAGAATTATTTAAAGATGTAAAAAATTGCATAATAGATGAGTGTTTTGATGGTGGTGTAGAAATATTAACTGATAGAGGTTTTAAAAAATTTAAAGATTTAGACCAAACAGAATTAGTTGCGCAATATGATGATGGTAAAATAGAATTTGTGAAACCATTGAGATACATAAAAAGGAAGCATAATGGTGAAATGATAAAAATAAATTTCTCTAATTATAAAAATATCAGAGGTTGCTTAATGACGCCAAATCATAATCAAGTTTATAGAAGAAAAATTAGTTCGGACAAATATACAATAAATAATTGTTTAGTAAAAGATTTAACAGTCGGACATAGTGCTTCTAGTAAAAATCAACTTATTTGTGCAGGAAAGGGGACAGGAAATAATGTTTTACTTACAGATTTTGAAAGAGTCTTGGTTGCTTTACAAGCTGATGGTTCAGTTAGTTTTAACCGTAATAAAAAAGATGTTGGTCGTTATAGTATTTCTTTAAAAAAACAAAGAAAAAAAGATAGATGGAAATTATTAACAAAAAACATGACAAATATTAAACAATTAAATATAACAAGAGAAGGATATGAAGCATGGCATATTTTATTAGGTAATGATTTTTTAAATAAACGAGCAAAATATTTATCTAAATGTTTTAATATAAATATGGGGTATGATAGAGCAAGAGATTTTATAGAAGAAATATGTTTATGGGATGGAACTAGAAAAAATGAAATGCCAAAAAGTTATTCTTCTATTATAAAAGATAATGTAGATTTTGTTAATGCAATAGCTACACAAGCTGGATATAGAACAGTAATGGAGCAAAGAGAAAGAGGCGACAATAGAAAAACTTTATATAGAGTAATTTTTTTTGATAGCGATTATAGAAGTTTGCAGGCAGCGAATAAACAAATAATCCAAGATTATAATAATTACGTTTATTGTGTAGAAGTCCCAAATCATAAAATAGTAGTTAGAAGTGATGGATTGACTTTTATTTCTGGTAATTGTCATACAGTAAATCCTCAAAATACAAATGGTATGTATTCAAAATTTTTTGGAGAAATAAAATGTAGTCGAGTACTTTCTTTTTCCGCTACCCCGTATCGTCTTGTAAATAGATTTTGTTATGATGGTGGTGAAAAATACTATACAGGTTCTCTAATGATGTTAAATCGTATTCATCCATTTTTCTTTGGATCTATTGTTTATAAAATGGAATTAAAGGATTTAATGGAAGCTGGTTATATTATGAAACCAGAATATATAGATTATAGTAATGGTTTTGATTTGTCACAATTACAAGTAAATTCAACAGGATGTGATTATACGGAAGAAAGTATAGTTAAATATACTACTAGACAAGATAGAATAGATAATACAATAAAAGCAGTTGAAGAATTTTTTCCTATAAAAAATAAGATTCTTATAATAACTAGTTGTAAACAACAAGCTAATATAATATGTGATACTTTAAGAAAAAAGAGTTACGAAGTTATGGAAATTTATGGAGATACACCTAAAAAACAAAGACAAGAAATAATTGAAAAATTTAAAAATAATAATAAACAAATATTAGTTAATGTTAATGCTTTAAATATTGGTTTTGATTGCCCTAGTTTAGATTGTATAATAAATGCTAGACAAATGATGTCTTTGTCTTTGTTAATACAATCTGTTGGAAGACTTGTAAGATTTCAAGAAGGTAAAAAACCAATTTTTGTTGACTGTACAAAAACTTATGATAAATTTGGAAAAGCAGAAGATTATATATTAGCAAAAGAAGAAGGATTTAAAGATTGTTTAATAAATAGAGTTACCGGAAATATTATTACTGGAAAAGCTTTATTTTCATGGAAATGCAAAAAATAGGAATATTATGAATAAAAATTTAATGAAAAAATTAGATCAAATAATACAAGAAAGAGCTAGTAAAAAACGATGTTATTATTGTGGAACTACAAAAAATGTTGTAGGTCATCATATAATTAGAAGAGCAAATTTATTATATCGCTGGGATGAAAAAAATATATTGCCAGTTTGTATGTGTTGTCATAGAAAAATACATGATGGTTTTTTAAAAGAACCAGAAATAATTAATAATACAAATAATATTAAAGATTTTTTACAAGATAATATATTGACTATTGATGAATTTATGATTAATAAATATCAGGAACTTTCTGGAAAAAAAATAACTATTAATACAAAAAATAAAAATTTAATTCATAAGCCTAAAATAAAAAGGGAAAAAACTGAATATGAAAAAAATATTTTAAAAAAACAAAAAGAATTAAGAAAACAAAAATATTTATATTTAAAAAATCTTGAAAAGGTAAATAAAGGTAAAAAATAGGTAAAATATTTTACCTATAAATATTGACTTAATAAAATTATAATATAATATATATTATTATACTAATTTTGTTTTTGTTATGATAAAAATAGATAGATATATAATTAATAATAATTTTATAATTGGAAAAATAAACAATTTAGGTGAAAAAAAAGTAAATATTTTTACATTGGAATTACCTTATAAAAATAATCAAAATAATATTTCATCAATACCAGAAGGTAAATATATTGGAAAATATTTTAAAAGCTATACATTTGGTGAATGTGTAAAAGTTGAAAATAATGGTTTAGATGCCTGTATAGAATATGATGATAATCATAATGTTAAAAATATAAGAAAATATATTAGAATACATGCCGGAAATAGTGTTAGATATTTTAAAGATAAAAAAGGCAACTGTTGGAGATGTGATTCAAGGGGATGTATTTTAGTAGGTTTGTCTTGTGATGAAGAACAAGGTTTAGTTTTTAATAGTAAACAAGCTTTAAAAATTTTATCAGATTATTTTAAATATAATAAACAAGATGAAATAATTATTACTAATAATTTTAATATATGCAAGAAGATTTAAAAAAGATAATACATTATATAATAGATATATTGGAATTTATATTGCAATTATTTGTTATTCCAATTTTATTGCTTATAAGCTTTTTAGAATATGTTTATAAAAGTATTAAAAATTTAAATGTAAGATAGCAAGAATTCCCCTGCTTTTAAGTGGGGGATAAATTGCTAAAAATAAAATATTTTCTTGACTTTTTATATTTTTGGTTATTATAATATTAGTATAACAAAAAAAATAAATATGAATAAATTAGATAAAAGTTGTAATTCTGTTTTTTTACTAATATATCATTTGATATTAGTAGTAAAATATAGAAAAAAAATATTTGATAATAATAAACTTGTAGATGATTTAAAAACAAAAATAATTGATTTATCAAAAAATTTTGATGTTGAAGTTATAGAACAAGAAGTTGATAAAGACCATATACATATAATGATAAAAACAAAACCTACATTAGACATAAAAAAATATATAAATACTATAAAAGGGTCAACAAGTAAATATATAAGAAATAAATATAAACAATATTTAGCAGATAAGTTATGGGGTAAACATTTTTGGAGCAATAGTTATTATTTAGCAACAAGTGGAAATATTAGTTTACAAAAATTAGTAAAGTATATAGAAGAACAGGAAAAATAATGTTAGCATATAAATTTAGATTATATCCAAATAAAACTCAAAAAGAATATTTTGAGAAATGTTTTGGTGCTACTAGATTTATATATAATAAATATTTAGAACAAAGTAATTATAATTATAATGAATATAAAGAATATGGAATACAGAGAAAATTATTTTCTTTATCATATTACAAAGAAAAATATAAATGGTTAAAAGATATTGATAGTTTAGCATTATGTAATGCTAAAATTGATTTAGAGACTGCTTATAAGAATTTTTATAAAGGAAAACAAAGATTACCAAAATTTCATAGTAAAAATGGAAAGCAAACATATAAAACTAACAATGTCAATAACAATATAAAATTACAAAATAATAAAATAAAATTGCCAAAAATAAAATATGTTAAAATAAAAAAACATAGAGAAGTAAAAGGAAATATAAAAAGTGTTACAATATCAAAAACACCAACTAACAAATATTTTGTTTCTATATTAGTTGAAGAAAATAGAAAATATTTATCAATTACTAAAAATGAAATTGGAATTGATTTAGGAATAAAGGAATTATTAGTTTGCTCTAATGGTAAAACATATAAAAACATAATGAAAGATAAAAAACAAATTAAATTAAAAAAGAAACTAAAAAGAACACAAAGAGAATTAATGAGAAGAAAAAAAGGAAGTAATAGAAGAAAACAAACAAGATTAAAATTAACAAAAATATATGAAAAAATTGAAAATATAAAAAATAATTATCTACATAATATTAGTAAAGATATTATAAACGAGAACCAAGTTATATATCTTGAAAATCTTAATGTTAGTGGGATGATTAAAAATTATAAATTAGCAGAAAAGATAATGGAATGTAGTTTTAGTAAATTTGTTAGTATGTTAGAATACAAAGCAAAAATGTATGGAAGAACTATAAAAAAAGTAGATAGATTTTTGCTTCTAGTCAAATTTGTAATCATTGTGGTTATAAAAATGATAAAGTAAAAGATTTATCTATTAGAGAATGGACTTGTCCTAATTGTGGCACTATTCATAATAGAGATTATAATGCTTCTGTAAATATACTCAATTATGGAAAATATGGGGATGCAACGTCCCTTTATGGTCAGGGAGTTGAGAAAGTTGTTTCTCACTGTGAACTGACAAGCTCCTTGCTTTAGCTGGGGGTAGTTGACTAACAATAAAATATAGATATTATATTGACTTTTAAAAAAATGGTTTTAATATTATAAAAAATAACAAGGAATTAATTTGAATATATTCATGTTTTATATAAATAATTTTGAAGCTAATGCAAAAGAATTAGATGATATCTTATTAAATAAAATGATTTTAGAAACAACACAATTGTTAAGCACTTTTTTTAGATTAAAGGGTGTTGAAGATAATAGATTATATAAAGAATGTTATCAAAATCATCCTTGTCAAAAATGGCTACAAGAAAGTAATGGTAATGTTTTGTGGTTGTTAAACTTATTAAAAGCCTACTTACAAGAATATAAATTAAGAAAAAAAGTAGAACATAAAAATATTTTATATATATTAGAACAATATTCTAATCTTTTAAAAAATGAACCAATGACATATTGGAAAGGTCTTTTTGGTAAAAGTGGTTGTAGAAATTATTTTGATTACATTGAATGGAAAAAAGCTAATCAATGGAAAACTATACATAAAAAAACTGAATATTAGGGGGTTTTATAAAAATAAATGCAATAAAGTTTACATTAACTTTTTCATATATTATTTTATTTTTAGGAATTTTTCTTACAATTGTTAGTTCTATTAAAGTTAATAAACAAACAAAAATAGAAAAAGAAAAATTAATAGAATTATGCAATAAATCTAATAATAAAATAGAAAAACAAATTTATAAATGTTTAGTAGGAAGAAGAAGATATTGTTCTGAATATACAATATATACTATAAATATTTGTGATAATATAGAAAAATATTATGAATTATATGGCAAAAATATTAACAATATAAAGGAATAGTATCTTAATGACAGGTTTATATAATGGTGATTGTTTAGATATAATAAAAGATATATCCAACAATAGTATAGATTTAATATTAACAGACCCACCATATGGAGTTAATTTTAAAAACAATTTCTATGATGATTCATTATCTAATATTTTAGAACAAATGCCTTTATGGTATAAAGAATGGTATAGAATATTAAAGGAAGATTCTTATTTGATTTTATTTGTTGGTGTAAAAACAATTCATTATTGGATACAAGAAGGTATTAAAGCTGGATTTAATTATAAAAACATTATAGCAACTCGTTCTTTTTATAATGGATCACCTAGTCCTAAAAATAATTTTGGATTTCAATTTCAACCAATTTTAGTATTTTCAAAAGGAAAGGGAAAACCATTAAATGAAGTTGATTTCATACCTACTTCAAAAGAATGGTTAAAAGATAAAAGAAATAAAAATCCTAAACCATTTACTTATGCTTATCCTAACTTTTGGGATACTAAAATATGTTTTGCAACAGAGAAAAGAGCATCAAAAAATTTGCATCCTAATGAAAAAAATATAAAATTATTAGAAATTTTAATCAAACTAACAACAAAAGAAAATGATTTAGTCTTAGATTGTTTTGCTGGTGCTGGTTCAACAGGTATAGCATGCAAAAATACCAATAGAAATTTTATAGGTATTGAAATTAATAATTTTTATTATAATATTATGAATGAAAGATTGTTAAATAATTAAAAAAAGAAATGAAAGAGTATAATTTTATATATTATTGTAGTGTAATTGATAAAGAAACCGAAAAAATTATGATTGATAATGTAGAAATTAAATCTAGTAAGTTTTGCATAAAAGTTGAAGATGAAGAAAAAAACAAAGATAGTATAAAACATTTAACACATGTTTATATAGTTAATAGAATAAATATTCATGAATTAATTTATATTATATTAAATGAAAATAATGATATATTATGCGATTTATTAGATAAAATAAAAATTTTAAAAGGTCAATTTAAATTAATAGTTAGACAAATATTAACTATTGTTTTAGATAATGGAAAAGTTGTTAATAAATTTTTTGAAAATAATGAAGAAAATGAAGGAGATTGGTATCAAAATACTATAATGAGAAAAGAATCTTGGCTTTTTAAATATTTTTATTCAAATAATCATTATAATTTTATTATTAATAAATAATTAAAATAAAAATGACACAAAATAAAGACTGGACAGGAGATAAAAATTCTATTTTTAAATGTTTAGGTGCAAATAGTCATTGCGAACATGATTATGAAAAAAATGCTTTTTATGCAACAGACCCAAAAGCTGGTGAAATGTTATTAGAATTAATGCCACAATTAGATAATATTTGGGAGAATTGTGTGGGTGGTGGACATTTAGCAAAAGTATTTGAAGATCATAACAAATTAGGTTTAGCAACAGATTTAATTGATAGAGGTTATTATCCTAGTATTTCATATAGATATGGAGAAGATTTTTTAATGATACAGAATAAATGGAATGGTGATATTGTAACTAATCCACCATATTCTATGGCATTAGATTTTTGTAAACACTCATTAGAATTAATTGAAGAAGGTAGATATGTTTGTATGTTTTTAAAAATTCAATTTTTAGAAGGTAAAGAAAGAAAAAAGTTTTTTGAAAACAATCCACCAAAATATATTTTTGTGTCTTCATCTAGAATTAAATGTGCTATGAATGGTGATTTTTCTAATATTGGTAGTTCTGCTGTTTGCTATGCTTGGTTTGTATGGCAAAAAGGTTTTAAAGGTGAACCAATTGTTAGATGGTTTAATTAAAAAATATTTGACAAATAAAAAATAGTTTTTTAAAATATGTATAGCAATAGTGAAAAAAAGATTTACATAGTATAAGGTATATTTTTAAAAAATCTTTTTTGTTATTCTTTGCTATATTTTTTGTGATAGTGAATATTAGGTTTACATATATTTGGGTAATTATATTATATAACTTAATAAAATTTTCTTCACAAAAATGATTAAAGAAAAACCTATTGCTATTTATTAATTAACAATAGGAAAAAAAATGAAAAAAAACAAAAAAAATACTTTAACTACTTATGAAAATGGTAAGGCTTCAAAAATAAATGCTTTTGAAGAACTTGAAAGAACAGTTTGTGCTTGTTTATTATGGGAAGATGGCTTTTATGAAAATGGAATATCAGTTTCAGAAAGAATACAAACACTCATAAATTCAATAAATGATAATCAAAAAATAATAGATTTAATTAAAAAAGCTAAGTTTGATATGAAACTTAGACATTGCCCATTATATATGATTAGTTGTTTATTAGCAAAAGGTGTAACTGGTTTAAAAGATTTAATTGAAGAAATTGTAACTAGGCCAGATGACATGGGAGAGCTTTTAGCTTTATATAAAACTAATAATTATTCTCTTTCAAATTCAATTAAAAAAGGTTTAGCAAAAGCTTTTACTAAATTTGATGAATTTCAATTAGCAAAATGGAATAGAAAAGCAGAATATAATTTGGTAGATATTGCTAATTTATGTCATCCAAAACCAACAGAAGCAATAAATAAACTAATGAATGGAACATTAAAAACACCAGAAACATGGGAAGTATTAATATCAGAAGCTGGAAGTGATATAGAAAAAAAGAAGAATGCTTGGGAAAAATTACTTCTAAAAAATAAAATACCTGATATGGCTTTCTTAAAAAATATTGCTGGAATTTCAAGAAGTGGTGTTGATAAAAAATTAATAAAAGATAGAATATCAAAAATATCTTTAAACAAGCTATTACCTATTGACTATATAAGAGCCGGTATTATGAATCCAAATTTTGAAAGTGAAATAGAAAAAGTATTTTTAAAAAATATGAGTAAAAATAAAGATAAAATTTCTGGAAAAACACTTATTTTGGTTGATGTATCTGGTTCTATGGAATGTACTTCAAAAAATAGTAAATTTTCTTGTTTAGATTATGCTTGTTCATTAGCTATGATAGGTAGAGAAATTAGTGAATATGTTGAAATTTGGACTTTTAGTCAAATAGAAAAATTAGTTCCTAGTAGAAGGGGATTTGCTTTAAGAGATGCTATAAATTATTCTCAAGGACATTGGGGAACAAATTTAGGAGAATCATTAAATTCTATTAACAAAAAAACTAAATATGATAGAATTATTATTATAACAGACGAACAAACATCAGATACCATTCCAAATGCAATGACAGAAAAAAGTTATATCATAAATGTCTCAACTTGTCAAAGGGGTGTTGGTTACAAGCAAGGATATATACATATATCTGGATTTTCGGATAGTGTTTTTGATTACATTAAAGAGATAGAAAAAAAATAAAACATTATTTCTTTTTTAAAAAAATATTTAAAAAAATAAAGGTAAAAATTATGAAAAAAAATAATAATTTAAACAATCATTATCAATTTAATATAAAAGGTGTTGATTGTGATGTAAATAATATATTACAAGCAGTAGATAATAAACTAAAAGAAAATAATATTGAATGTTCCAGAATGGAATTTAATTATTTTTCTAATGCTGTTGAATATTTATTGCGATCTAATTTTAAAGGACAGAAAGAAAGTGATTTAAAAAAAGCAATAACAGAAATAGAATTTATATTAGCAATAAATGATAAAGAAAATGAGATATAGAAAGAAATATACAAAGGAGCAAGCAAAAGATAAAATAGAAAAATTAAATATTCAATTGAATATTGAAGAAGAATTTTTATTAACTTTTAAGCCTTCTAATGATATTACAACATTAATTTTTAATAATGAAGGTGGTTATGAAGCACATAACAAAAAAATTAAAAGTATATTAGAAGAGAGAGAATATGTTAAACAATTCTTAAAGGAAAAAAGACTTGACATTTAAAAAATATATCTTACATTAGTTATGGTGGCATTTATGATTTATTATTAAATACTATACTCGGTGTAGGTATCATTATTTAGTTTATACTAGTTTAATGTGGCTCCCGAGTTTTTTCATTGACAAAAAATATTTTAATATTAATATTATAATATATTAATATTTTTAAGAAATCATGATTATTAGTGGAACAGAATTAGCAAATAAAATAAAAGCTAATCTTAAAGAAAAAATTGATGAAATCAAAAATGAATGCAATAAAATACCTTGTCTTGCCGTTATCATAGTTGGTGATGATCCAGCTAGTAAAGTATATGTAAAAAATAAAGAAAAAGCTTGTGAAAAATGTGGTATTAAATCTTTAAAATATGAATTGCCACAAGAAACACCAGAAGAAGAATTAATTAAAATTATTGAAAAATTAAATAATAATGATGAAGTGAATGGAATTTTAGTTCAATTACCACTTCCTAAACATATCAATACTACTAAAATTATAGAAAAAATTAATCCATACAAAGATGTTGATTGTTTCCATCCAATAAATATTGGAAAATTATTCGTTGGAGATTTTGATATAGAAAAGTCATTATTACCATGTACTCCAAAAGGTTGTGTAAAATTAATTAAATCTATAAATGAAGATTTAACGGGTAAAAATGTATGTGTTATTGGTCGCTCAAATATAGTTGGCAAACCAGTCGCTCAATTATTATTAGATGAAAATTGTACCGTCAAAATTGCTCACAGTAAAACAAAAGATTTAAAAGAACAATGTTTGTGGGCTGATATTCTTATCGTAGCCACAGGAAAACCAAAAATGATTACTGCTGATATGGTAAAAGACGGAGCAATCATTATTGATGTTGGTATAAATAGAACAGAAGAAGGACTTTGTGGAGATGTTGATTTTGCTAATGTTATTAGTAAAGTTAAATATATTACCCCCGTTCCAGGTGGTGTAGGTCCTATGACTGTTGCTTGTTTAATGGAAAATGTTTACAATGCTTTTCTAATGCAAAAAAATAAATAATCTTGACAAGTTAATATTTTTTTGCTAGTAATATATTAGAAAAATAATATAATTTTAATATAATTATTTTTATTAATTAATATTTTAAAAATGCAACAAGAAGAAAATTTAAAATTATCAACAATAAGAAGTAGTGTGGTATTAGATTTAAAAAATTCCTTACCAAAACCTACTAATGGACAAAACATATCAAAAAGAATAAGAAAATTAGGATTATCTATACCAGATTTTGCATTTTTAATTAATAGAAGTTCTGGTGGAATATATAATATGTGTTCACCAGCTCATGAAAGATATAAAAAAGGTGAACCAAATGATGATATATTAATTGAAATAGCCCTTGTATATTTGGAAAAATTATTTGAAGAAAAAAAACAAAGAATAAAAGAAAAAAAAGAGCAAGAAAAAGAAAGAGTATTTAAAACTATAACTGATTCTAAGTTAGTAAATACAACACTAGAAATGAGAGATTTTAATATTGTAGAAAATAAATCAAGAGTAATTAATGCTATTAATAATTTATCTTCACAAGGATTTAAAAAAATATCTTATGTTCAAATATCTGAATTAACAGGTCTTTCTCCACAAAGTATTGCTAAATTGAGAGAAAATGATAAAGATATAGATGAATGGTTTACTTATACAAATGAAGTTGAATTTGATGAAATGCAAAATAATCTTAGTGAAATAGCTCGTGAAAACAAATATAGTCAACCAAATGTTTCTATAAAAGCTATTGAAACTAAGATGAAATTTATGAAATCAAATCAAAAAGATAAATCAGAAGATGATCTTAAAAATAAAAATAATATATGGGATAGATTAAAAGAAATAAATAATCAATCTTCTGATGAAATTGTTATAGAATATGATGGCAGTTAGTCTTTAACAACAAAATTGTCAACTACCAAAGATAAATCATTTTGGCTTGTCGCTTCACAGTAATCAGCAACCTGACTAACTCCACGACCACAAACGGCTATTGCATCCGCATTAATTTTATTTAAACCCTGTCTTAATATGTTAGTGAACTACACAATATCAAAGAAGATTGTGCTTCAAGTTTCATTGGTTCTTCTATTGAAGACACCTCCACTTGCTTTTTGACTGCTGTTCCATCAGCCATATTTAATCCTTGTTTGAGAATATTTAAACTTGCATTATAATCTCTATTATGAATAGTTCCACAATTAGGACAAGTCCATTCTCTATCTTTTAATGTTAAAGTAGTGTTTTGAAATCCACAACAATGGCAAACTTGACTGCTTGGAAAAAATCTATCAATTTCTACTATTTGTCTACCTTTTATTTTGGATTTATATTTTAATTGATTAATAAATTCATTCCAACTACAATCATTTATGCTTTTTGCTAAAATATGATTTTTAACCATTCCTTTAACATTTAAATCTTCAAGACAAATAATTTGGTTTTCATTAGTTATCTTGTTAGATATATTATGCAAATAATCTTTTCTTATATTTGCTATTTTCTCATGTATTTTAGCTAATTTTAATTTAGCCAATTTTCTTCTCTTACTTCCTTTTTGTCTTCTGCTAACTATTCTTTGTTGTCTTTTTAATTTTTTTTCATACTTTGATAATATTTTTTTATTTTTAAAAACAACACCATCACTACATACACAAAAATCTTTTATTCCCAAATCAAGTCCAATAACTTTTTCTACTTTGTTCATATGTTGAACTTCTTTTTCAACAATTATACTAATAAAATATTTATTTGTATTTGTTTTGCTTAATGTAGCAACACAAAATTTACCATTAATTTTTCTGTGTTGTTTTATTTTAATTCCATCTTTAAATTTAGGACAATACAATTTATTATCTTTTATTAATAAATGTTGTGGTATTGTAAAAGATTGTTTTGAATTTTTACTTTTAAATTTAGGAAAACCGCTTTTTTTATTAAAAAAAGATTTATAATCAATATCCAAATATTTTAAAGTTGATTGCATAGATTGAGAATTAACTTCATTTAACCATTTATAATTATCTTGTCTTTTTAATTTTGTTAATTCAGCACAATTATCATAATAGTTTAAAGAGCCTTTAATTCTTTTTGCTTCTATATCTTCTTTATTATTTAGATAATATTGTTGTCTTTCATTTAAAAAGTAATTTCATACAAATCTACAACAACCAAAATGCTTACTTAACAGGACTTTTTGTTGTTCTGTTGGGTATATTCTAAATTTATAAGCATAGTTTATAATCATTTTATATTTTTAATTTTATACTAAAATAATATAACAGCATAATTTAATTGTCAAGAAAAAAATAATATTTTTTTATAATTTTGTATTCAAAAGATAAATCATTTGGTTTTAAAATTATATTTTTTATAAAAAATGCTGTATATAAAAATACAGCATATAGGAGGTTTAAAAATGAAAAATAAGAAATATTAAATTATTAATATAACTAATAATAATATAAAATAATATTTTTTATTTGTCAAGTATTTTTTTTAAAAAAAATACTTCATAAAATGAGCTATATTTTATGAAGTTTTGATAATCTATTAAAAATAGGAATCTTTGGTAGATTATCATTTATTAGCTTGATAACTTTATAATTTTATGTTATATATATAAAAATAATTTGTCAAGTTTTTATTTTTAATTATTTATTATATATAATTTTTTAATCTTTTAACCATTATATTATAATAGTATTTATCTTTTTCAATTAATATACATTTTCTATTAAGATTTTTACAAGCAATACCAGTACTACCAGATCCAGCAAAATAATCTAACACTAAATCATTTTCATTAGAACTTTTTTCTAAAATTAATTCTAATAAATTAATTGGTTTTTGATTTTGATGTATTTGTTCTTTACCTGATATTCTAGAAAAATTTCATACATCTGGTATTCTTTTGCCTTGTATAAATCTTCTTCCTTTATTACAATATAAAATAGTTTTGTATTGTTGTCCATATTGTGCTTGTAAATCACCTGCAGTCCAATTATTTTTGACCCATATTATTTTATTTTTTATTTTAAAATTATTTTCTTCAATATAGGTTTGAAATATTTTATCTGTTTTCCAAGAACAAAAACAATAAAAAGCAGTATTGTCTTTTAATAAATTATAAGATTTTTTAATAAAGTTCTTTATTAAAGTTTCATTATCATCATTTAATATACTATTACAAAATCTATGTGTTTTATCTTTTCTATGATTTGTTTTATAATTTATTAAATATGGTGGATCTGTCAATATACAATCAATACTCTTTTCTTGTATATCTTGCATAACATCTAAACAATCACCATTAATACAAAGTATATTATTAATTAAATCATACTTGTATTTTTCTAAATTATTTATTATATTATTCATATTATTCCTTTATTTTATAATACTTTTTAGATTTATTACTATTCTCAAAAAATATATAGTCTTTATATTTACTAACCATTAACTTCTTTTTAATTATATAGTCGCTTAATTTTCTTGTCATCTCACTTTTTAAGTCTTCAACAACATAAGAATTTAAGTCAACATCAAAATAAAAGAAGTCGCTTTCATAATTAATAGCTCTTAAAGTCTCTACTTCTGTTTTAATAGATGGTAGTAATTCAAAAGTTTTATGATATTCTAAATCTTTTATCTTTCCATATTTTTCTAGTGTCTTTAATTCAATATATCTGTTGCATTCTGCTTTACTATCAAAAATAATATTATTATACTTTACTTTTTTAGCTTTATATTTTGAATTAGTATAAAGTTTTTTAAAATCAACACCCATCGCTTGATGGGTCTTGATAAAATTAGTTGTATATTCTCTGCTATTTGACATTTTTATTTAATAAATTATTATTTAATATGTTTTTAATAAATTCTTCTCTTGCTTTTTTAGTTTTAAATTCTAGCTCATACATTTCATTATTATCTTTAAATAATATATTATTATTATCAGAAAATGTTATAAAACTAAAATTATATATATTAATATAAGTTTCTTTATTATTTCTTATATTTCTTACTTTTATAAACATAATTACTCCAATTTATTATTAATAAAATCGTATTCAATACCTAGTGTGCCTAGTTTTTTTAATTTATCTGTTGAAATATGAAATTTAAATTCAGACAAATCATCTATATTAGCAAATGAATAAATATTTAATTTATTATTTGATTTTTGTTCTTCAATATTAGTAATAATATATTTTTTACCATTATATTTAATTATATCATCAACTTCAAACTCATTTCTTTTTATTTCAACTAATTTTCCATCTTCTATTTTGTGTGTTATTCCTAAAAAACCAACTAAATATTTGTCTGGTTCTTTAAATTTTTCTAATAACTCTTTATTAATATCTTCACCTTGTCTACAAAATTCAGCATCAAAAAAATATAATCTATCTTTATCTTGTTCTTTTGTTTTTCCAAAAACATATTTATCATCACAATAAATTATAAAATTTACTTCATATAAACAATCTTGTAAATGTCTGTCAATATTTCTAACATCAATAACAACATCATAAGTTTTGCCTTCGTTAAATGTCCATATTTGACCAACTCTAACATCTTTTATTTTTTGTAATTTCATTTTTACTCCTTATTATTAAAACTAAATATTCTTTTCAGTAAATTTAAAAAACTAAAAGATTCTTTTTATTTTCAATAAAATCTTCAATAATAGTTAAATTTATTATTACTTTTTTACATATAATATTATATATGATTTTAGTATTATTAGTAATATTTTGTTTTGTTATATGTATATTTTCACTACACTGCAATTCTTGCCATTCTAAAAATCCCATATTTTGGAACCTTTCAATAGCATCAAACACTATATCTCTATTGGAATCGGCAATATTACATAATTGTATATTTGTATGTTTATCTATTATTTGCATTTCATAATACATATTTACTCCTATATAATTTTAATTAATATGTTTATATAATATGTTCTCTATATATTTCATTGGATGAGATTCATGTGTAGATTGAATATAAAAATGTTTTGGCTGTATAAGATAATATCTAGGTTTTTTCCGACATAAATCATTAAACCTAAATCCAATAAGACCTTTAAAAATTATATTAATATTCTCACCATTAAAAGAATCACAAAAATTAAAATCTAAAACATCTAATATATTTTTTGATTTTTCAAAAAGTTTTTTAGGAATACAATAAATGTTTTTACTCCATTCTTGCATACATTCCAATTCTTTATCATCCAAATCTGTTTTTTTATTTAAAAAATAAAATTTTTTATTAGATTTTTTATCAATATCAAATTGTATATCACTTAATTGATTATTACTATTTATAAAATAATAAAAGTGTTTCCTATTTATAAGAAATAATTTAAAAAATTTAAATGGTAAGTTTACAATTTGAATTTTTTTATCTTCTTTAATCATTCTTTCATGAAATCTTCCCATTATTTCATTAGCTATCTTATTTATGATGTTAATTAATATTTCATTTTTTATCGTTTCATAAATATTATTATTTATATCACTTAATAAAAATATTTTTTTTATTGGAAGTTCAATATTAATAATATTACTAAAATATTGATTAATATTACATTTATTGTATTCAATTTCTTCAAAAAAATCAAAAGTTAAAGAAATCTCTTTTTTAATTTCATCTAAAAGATTACTTTTGAAATTTAAATATCCAGGAACTAAAACATCAGCATTACTACTATTAAGATGTTGTTTATCACATATTATTTTAAGTAATTTATTGTCATTTACACAAAAATATTGCTTTGATATTTTATTTATAAAAGTATAATAATCAATTAAATTATTATAGTCATTTATAAAATCTACAATAAATTTATTTTGTTTATTATCAAAATATATATAATGCGGTTGATTTTTTATTTTGTCTTTACAATAATCAAAATAAAATTTTATCTCATCAAAATTATTTTCAATCGTATACAATTCTTTTAATACTTCTAAAGTATAAAGTATTTGCTCTTTATTAAAACATAAAATTTGATATTTTCTAAAATCTTCTATTATCATAATTATTCCTTCATTAAATCTTTGTTTTCATATATATTACCGATTACTTCTTTACTTTTTATAAATCCAGCACAAATATTTATATCTATAAAGTATTCTTTATTTTCTGCCATAAAATAACATTTTTCTTGATTATAATGTATTTTAAATATATAATTATTACTATCTTTTATAATATCTCCTTCAAAAACATCTATCCCATTTTTATCTTTTAGCCCTGTTGATTGCATAAGAATATAATTATTATCTGTTTTTTCCATAGCTTTATCCATTAGGCTCCATAAAGAATGGCATTCATCACAATATTCATAAGTCTTATAAATTTTTCCATCTAAATCAAGAAAAAGATAATCATGAGTTTGTATATTGCTAACATTCCAATCGTTATAGCCATTAAAAAACATATATTTGTTTTTTTTATCCCATATTCTAAATTTAAATCTATTTTGTTTCATATTTACTCCTTATTATTATTAATAATTTTATAATACAATTATTATTGTTTTATTTCATGATAATCAGTAATCCATAAACAATCTTCAGCGATATCATATACCAAAAAATCTTTATATTTATACTTTTCAGGTATAGAAGAATCTATAATAATTAAATCATTTTGTTTTTCTAATTTTAATTTATTATGTAATATTATTTTTTCTATTTTATATTTATAAATATTTTTTAAATTATAATCTGAATATTTTAGAATATCAAATATTTTATTAGTTTCTTCTTCATAAAAATTAAATATATCTTTTTTTAGTTATATTATTTTCATTTATATAATCTTGATATATTTTTTTTAAATATTCTTTATATTCATTATTCAATATAAAATCATATTCTTTATATTTTTCTCCTAAACCACAATAATTTGCAAATAAAATAAATATCTCTTTAAAAGAATAATCTTTTAAATTCACAATCATACTAGGTCTTTTACCTTTTTTATTATAAAAGATTTTTATATAAAAATTTTCATTTAAAAGTTGTTTTATTCTATTTATATATTTTATATTCATATCTATTAATTATTTATTAATAAATAACTTATAAATCTTTTTTGACAGGACAAATTTTAATTTCATTTCTATTCTCCTTATTTATTTCTGCTATAAGTTCTATTGGTATTTTTTTACTAATATATAAATTATTTAATTCATAATTAATCAATTGTAATTTTTCTTCATTTAATATTCCATATAAAAATTTACATAAAGTATCATTTATAATATTAAATTGTTCATCATTAAGAAGTATAATTTTTTCTGTTGATTTATCTTCAATTTCTTCGCTATTATTAGCAATTTTTAATAAAACATCACAATGTGAAAACTCATTTTTTTTACACCAACAGGCAAGATTTTTGCCTTTTAAATATTTTTTAATGTTTTTAGATGTTAGAAAAATTTCTTCATTATTTTTTAATTGTATTATTTCTGGCATATTTACTCCTTATTATTATAGTTTACTCATTAGTTCCTCAAAACTCTTTATCATTTTTTCTTCAATCATTTCTTTTAATTCATGAACATTATTTATTTCATTTAAAATAATAAGTTCTTCTTGTTCTTCTGTTAAATTATCTGGTATTTTAATTTTTAAAGGATATGTGGCAACAATTCTGTCATCATCATATGTAAAATTTATATTAATTATTTTTTGTTTCATTTTCTTCCTTTAATTGATTAAATAAAAATTCAACTCCATTATTAATTGTTTCATTTGACAAGTCCCAATTTTCTTTCATATTTTCTAGAATATAATTAAGATTATCATATATTATATCAACAAAAAATTTTTCTTTTTCATTAAAATTTCTTAATATTTCAAGATGTATAATCAAATTAGTTATACAATTAAAAAAAATTTGATAATTGGTATAATATTTTTCTTTTATTATTTTATAAAAACATTCTATATTATTATATAGTTCAAAACAATATATTTCATTTTTATTTAATATAATTTTTTCAAAATCTTCTCTCAAACTCTCATTTATTTTTAACATATTTTTTCCTTATTAAAATTAATAATCTTATAATTTTCTATATCTTTATAATATATATTATTAAAATCATATAAGTTTGATATATTATTATATATACACTTTACAATTTTATTCAAAAGTTCCTTATAATCATCTGTATCATATATAATAAATTCAGTATATTTTTTTATTTCTAAATCATTTATATTTTGTACATTATCAAATAAAAAATTATCTTTTATATTATCTTCATTATATAATATTTTTAAATAACCATTTTGATTATTATATGTAAAATATATTGTCAAAACATTATATTTAAAATTATAAGAATGTTCAGTTTTAATATTAGATATATCTTTAATTGTTTCTAAACATTTTTTTATAAAAAACGGATCTAGATAAATTTTATTAAAAATAATTCCAATTTCCATATTAATTCCTATTATTTATTAATTTATTTTAATAATAATATTTTAAAAGTCTAGTTTTATTATTGATTTTTAAAATTATTTATTTTATAATTAAATTACTGATTGTGGGAGTGCTTATCTATGATAAGTCCCACAACTTTAAAATATTTGTCAACTACCAAAATATAAATCATTTTGTTTTAAAATTATATTTTTTATAAATAAAAATATTTTGATATTTCAAGTTTTTTTTCCAATCTTATAAGTTTGTTATGAGTTTTTTTATAATATTTTTTAGCTTTCTGTCTAGCTTTATGATTACCTTTTACAATAAAATTTTTTTCAAACTTATTATATTTTAGATCGGTCAAAATATGTTTATAACTTTTTCTCATTACTACTTTTAATTAATTTATTAAAATAATTATCTCTAACTGTTTTAATCTGTAATTTAACCATTACTTTCTCCTATTAAATTATTAATAATATTATAAAGTCTCCAATATTCATTAGAGTTACTAGCATTAAATATACTTTTAACAGAACAATTATAACCATCTTCACCTTCTTCAAATATTGATAAGTTAAAATTACCACTGTTATCGTATTCTTCTACAATTAAATTATCGTATCCGTCTCTTTCTAATTCCCATCCACCTATACCATCAGCATAAACATACTTAGAATATAATTCTTTTTCAAGATACCTTACTATATCTTTTCTTATTATCTCTATATTTAATAAATGTTTTAATTCAATAGCATTTTTAAATTCATATTCTATTCTAGTAATATAATGTAGACCATTAGTATCAATAGTATGCTTTATCTTATTATTCTCTATAAATATATGTATTCTATCTTCATTAAATTTAAAACTTGAATATTCCTTAGTTAAATATTCTTGTTCTATTTTTTGGTAAAGATCCTCCTCTCCATCTTTAATATATCTTAATATAGCACTTTCTCTACGAAATAGTGGACCACTTATACTACTATCTATACAATATTGACCTGAGTGAGATACAAAAGCTAGAGTTATTATATTTTTTATTAAATAAGCTTTTGGAAATCTTTTTCTACAAATTCTTAAAATTTCTTCATTAGTCATTTTCTCTCCTTATTTTTTTTATTAAAACATTAACTTATTTAAAATTTATTCTCTCTTTTCTTCATCTATTTCTACATATGGAAAATAAACGATGTAGCCTTAAAAAAGTGATTTAAACCTTTTTCTATAAATATTTGGAAATCTTCTTTTTTTATTGCAAAAGAAGATATATTAATATAATATTCATTTTCTTCATATATATCATAAACTTTTAATCTAGTCATTTTTTTCCTTATTATTATTTATTTTTTTTACAGATAATCCGATTTTATAACCATATTTTTCTGTTAATTTATCTAAAAGTATATTACCCATAAACAAAGCTTTTTCTTCTATTGTTGAATTAGTAGGCATTAAAGAATTTGATACTTCAATATTACATAAACCATCTTTCACACTTAAATTAATTCCATCTTTGTTATATATAAAATTCTTTTTTTTAAATTTTTTATATTGTAAAAGTTTTTTATCTTTTTTATCTTCTTCAATTTTTATTTTTATTTCTTTTTGTGGTTGTTTAAATTTAACACCATCAAAAAAAATATTTTCTAGTTGCCATAAATTTTTATTTATATATTTTTTTTCTTTTTTCATATATATCCTTTAATTATTGTTGGTATTCTAATTCCAGCTAAATAGCTTGCTGGCATTATTTTTGATTTTAATGCCAGCTAGATTAATTTTTATTATTGCTCATCTTCTTCTAATGTTTTCATTACATAACCATAAAAAGCCCATTTTTCTACTCCATGAAACATTAATGCCATTAATTTTTTTTCAGCATATAACAATTCTTCAAATCTTTCTTTTGTTATAGTTATTAGTTCGTTGTTTTGTTCCATATTTATTCCTTATCATCGTTATTATCAAAATTAAATTCAATTCCAAAGGAACTAACTCTAAAAAAATTATTTAAACCACTTTCTACAAACTCTTGAAAATTTTCTTTTGTTATTATTCCTTTAAAAAATAAATCTTCTGTATATCTTCTACTATTTGCAGAAAATTTATAATATTCAATACTATCAAGTTTACCTTCATCTTTAATGTGTTTTGCATATTCAATTAAATCGTTTTTTAATTTTTCTATTGTAATATTACTTTCATTTATTATACTATCAATTACTAATAATGCATTTTTTTTAATATTTTTATTAATATTTTGGCTTTTGTATAATAGTTCTTCTCTTGCAACTAGAATATAAAATATATTATTACTTCTTAAAGCTTCATATATTTTTTTTCCTAGATGTTTTTTTAAAATTGAATATCTTTCTTCTTCTGCAATATTTTCTAATAATTGTTCCATATATTTATTGCTTTCTATTTTTTTTATTTCATTCATAACTACTCCTTATTATTAAAATTAATAAAATCATTTAAAATTTTTTTGAATTCAACTTCAATTAAATTGTAGTCAAATTCTTCTTTAACTTTTATATATAATCTTTCTATTTTTGAATCAAAATCTATTTCTTCTAATATAAAATAAATGTTATAATTTAACTTTATATTTTCTTCTGCATATTTTTGTAGAAATCCAAAAATAAAATGAGTTAATACAAAAGTATCTTCTCTATATTCACTATGACTAAAAAGAATAATGGCTCTTTTTTTAAAGTTTTCTTTTTCTAAAAATTTATCTATATCTAACATATTAATCTTCAAACAATTTTAATAAATTTTCTTTGCCTATTTCTTTTTTAGCAATATCTAAAAAGTTTTCATCAAGACAATAAATAGTTCCTTGATTTCTACATACATTATTACATTCTTCTTTTAATTCTTCATTAGCATAATCATAATATATATAATATTTATCTTTATCTATATTATTCTGATCAATTTTTTCACCATTATTAAGTCTTTCAGCAAGATTTTTTAATTTTAGATATATTTCTTGCTTTTCCAACATTTTATTTCTTGCTTCTTTTGTTAAAAAAATTAAACCATATTTACAATAATTATTTAAAAAATCTGGTTTTAAATTAAAAATATAATCTTCATCTGCACAATTTACATCACATATATCTATTAAATATACTCTTTTATCATTTTCAAAATTATTAATTTTTGTTATTCTTCCATCTTCTGCAACTTCAAAATCTGGAAGTTGTTTTTCTTTTTCTTTCAAAAACTTTTTAGTATGTTTTTTAAAATTATAAAAGTTTATATCCTTATAATCTGTTGTGATAATTTTGGTAGGATAAAAACAATTAGTAATATGATATTTAACAATTCTTTGACCTGGATTTATTTCTCTTTCATATGTATCAAAACCTAATTTTTTAAGTATATCCAAACATTTTTCAACTTCATCTGTATTAGTGCAGATAATATTATATTCTTTCAATTTTTCTAAATTTTTAATCATTTTTAATCCTTATTTATTACTAAATCTTTTAAAAAATTAATTATGCCAATTCTCTTTTTAGAATTTTTTACCATTTATTTTTTATTGGCATTAATATAATTAATTCTTTATTATTAATATTAAATCTATAAGGTGAGTGTTCTTCTTCAACCCATTTTATTGGTTGATGTAAATTCGCTCCCATTTTTCTTATCTTTTCTAAATATAATCCATCAAAAACAACATAACCAACTTTAATATTTTTTTTATTATATTTTTTAGTTTTATTATTTATATCAGGAATTATAACTTTATCATATTTAGGAAAGTAATTATCCATTAATAATCTAATTGATAAATAATATGCTTCGCCATTATGTTGACATTTAATTAGTAAACAATCTTCTTTTACAAATTCGCAACTAATAATTTCTGTATAGTTTTTGATTTTTTTGAAATCATAAAACATTACAAAACCCTTTTCTAGTTTTTTTAATTCTTCCTTTGTCAAATCATAATCAACATCTTCTACACCTTTATATAATATATAACCATTTGTTGCCACATATATCATTTGTTTTTGTTTTTTTGAATATTTGACAAAAACACCATTTAGGTAAAAACGAGCTTCATCAGTGCCTTTACACTCATTCGCTTTCTTTAATAATTCTAAATTTAATTTAAACATATTTACTCCTTCTTTTTTTAAAATTTTCTATAATTATATCTTTGTGAACTACCTCTAACTAAAGCAAGGGGCTTCAGGTTTCATAGACTCATCTAATGACAACGCCTCCACCTGTTTTTGTTTATACTTGGACTTAGTTCCTAAACCCAAGTTTAGTAAAAGTTTTATAATTTCTTTAATCATTTTTTCCTTTATTATTTGTTTTTATTATAGTACACACAAAATAATTTGTATGTAGTATTTTTAATTTTAGGAAATACAAATTTATCTAGTTTTTCCTAAATCTTCTGGATCTGGATAACCATAATCTATTTTATCACAATATAAATCAAATATATCAGCAAAAGGCCTTAATTTAAAATCTTTATCTTTATAATATTTACCATTTTTAGTTATAAAATCATTAAATTCTTCATCAAAATATTCTTCTAATTTATATTCATTAATTTCTGGATTTAATTCAGCAAATTTATTTATCCATTTATTTTTAGTGATTTTAAACTCTTCAATAAATTTTTTAATTATATATCTATTTTCTTTAATAAATTTTAATTCTTCTTTTGTATACATATTATACCTATAATTAATAATATTATTTTAAAATATCTTCATAATTTTTATTATCAAGACATTCATCAAAAAAATCATCATCTTTTAAAATATCATCTAAAGAATTATTATCATTAAATATATCTTCAAAAACATCATCATTATTAAATATTGTATCATCAATAAAATTATATTTTTCTTCTTTTAATATTTTTTTTATTTCATTTTTTGACATTTCATTATTTTTCATATTTTTACCTTTAATTTATTATTAATATAAAAAAATCTAGTTTTTTCTCTTGATAACTAGCAATCGCAATATGTTGTGTGATATCTACATATTTTTTTAATGATATCTTATCAACAAAAGTTGATTAAAGCTATTTAGTAGTCTCTCGGCCACACAGGTTGCCATCCTGAAGCGAAAGGTTGCTTGCCAAACTAATCGTGATATTATGCCTTCTGTCTTCATTAATCTCATAATATTTAATGGCTCAGTAAAAAAATAATGTGAATATAAATATTCAACATAAAT
>CALVPE010000073.1 GCA_944350485.1 uncultured Bacilli bacterium | reverse complement strand
CAAAGAGTTGCTTTAATAAGAACGCTTGCCACCGATCCTGATATTTTACTACTTGATGAACCTTATAGTGCTCTTGATTATCAAACAAGACTTGCTTTATCAAATGATTTATATAAAATTATTAAAGCGGAAGGAAAAACAGTTATTATGATAACCCATGATATAGCTGAAGCAATTAGTCTTGGTGATCGTATCGTTGTTTTAACTAAAAGACCATGTCAAGTTAAAAAAATATATAACATTGAACTTACTAATAAAGGTTTACCAATTGATAATAGAAAAGCTAAAGAATTTAGCAATTACTATGATTTGATTTGGAGGGATTTAGATGTCCACTTATAGTCAAGAACATATTAAATTTTTAAAAAAAATAAAAAGAAAAAAATTATTAATTTATTTATCTCAGTTTTTAATTATTATTATTTTATTTTTAATTTGGGAACTTTTAACAAGATTAAACGTTATTAATACTTTTCTTTACTCATCACCAAGCAATATTATTAAAACTATTCAAGAACTAATTATTACTAATAATTTTTTAAATCATGTTTTAATTACTTTAAAAGAAATATTTATTAGCTTTTCTTTATCGCTTATATTAGGATTTATTATAGCAACTATTCTTTGGTCTAATGACTTTATAGCCAAAGTTACTGATCCTTATTTAACTATTTTAAATTCTTTACCAAAAGTAGCACTTGGACCTTTAATAATTATATGGGTTGGTGCTAGTATGAATTCTATTATTGCTATGAGTTTGATGATTTCATTATTTATTACAATTATTAACCTTTATAATGCTTTTATAAATACTAATTACAATTATATTAGTCTCTTAAAAAGTTTAAAAGCTAATAAAAGACAAATTTATACTAAAGTTGTTTTAAAAGCTAATTTAAAAAATATTTTAAATACCATGAAAATAAATATTAGTATGAATTTAATAGGTGTTATTATGGGAGAATTATTAGTATCTAAAATGGGAATTGGTTATTTAATCATGTATGGTTCTCAAGTATTTAATATTAATTTAGTTATAACTTCTGTCTTTATTTTAGGTATTATCTCTACCATTCTTTATTATTTAATTGATTTTTTTGAAAAGAAAGTATCTAATTAAGCAATTACTAAAAAACCAGTAACTGCTTTTTGTTTAGAAAAATAATTTTTAAATAACTTAAATTATTAGAAAACATATTAAAAATGATTTTTAAAAAAATTAAATATAAAATATTAAATAACTTATTAGATTCAAAATTTACGACAGTTAAAAAAGAAATAATTGATTATTTTAAATTTAAAAATTTTTATGAAAAAACCTTTGTATTTTATAATAACTGAAGTAAATCAAAAAAATATTAAAAAATAAAATTAATATATAAAATACAATAAATACAACTAAATTTGGAAATTTTAAATTCATAATAGACAATTTATAAATTATTACAATTTAGATATGTTTCTGCTACTTTATTTATATATTTTTTAGAATTGTACCAAATTTCTAACGAAAAGTCATTACTTTACAAAAAAATCTTGAAAAATAAAAAGTGTTAGATTATTATAATTTCCGACCAAGGAGATAAAAAAATCTAACACATTTATTATTATACACATATTTTAGTAAATGAAAAGAATTTTTTTCTCTCTTTGGTAAAATAAAGGGAGATTTTTTTATGAATAATGAAGAAAACAAAAAAATATGGTTAAAAAAATGTGAAGAAACATTAGAACTAGGAGGTAGAAGTAAAGCAACTATTAGAAATTATACTTATGCAATAAATCATTTTTTAAATAGTTATAGTTTCAAAACAAAAATAAGTGAATTTAATGAAGATAAAATTATTCAGTATATGCAAAAAGAATATATAAATAAAAATTGTAGTGCCAATACTTATAATTTTAACTTAAGTGTTATTAAATTTTTTTATTCTGTATGTTTTAATAAAGAATTTAGCAGAAGAACTTTACCAAAATCAAAAGTTCCAAGAAGACTGCCTAAAATTCTTTCAAAAACAATTTTTATAAGTTTATTTAATAGTGAAAAAAGTCTAGAACATAAATGTTGGTTATTACTTGCATTTTGTTCAGGACTTAGAGTTGAAGAAATAGCCACTTTAAAAATTGAAAATATCGATTCTAGAAATCATAAATTGAAAATTATAGGAAAAGGTAATAAAGAAAGATATACTATATTACCTGATATTACTATCAAATTTCTTAGACTATTTTATCTGTCTAGAAAAATGAAAATTAGTGGTGGTTATTTATTCAAAGGAACAGAAGGTAATGAATATATTTCGCCAAATACTATTGGTAATTATTTTACAAATTTATCTAAAGAAAATAATTTAGAAGATGGAATTTCATTTCACACACTTCGTCACTCTTTTGCTACATATTATTTAATGAATGGTGGAGATGCATTTATTTTAAAAGATATGCTAGGACATCGCTCTTTATCGACAACTGCTATTTATATTCACTTAGCAAATAATTTTAATAATCTAAAAGGTATTAAATATGTCTAAATATACTATTCAAGATATATTCATCACATATGGTGATCAATATATAAAAAATCATAATTTATCAAAAGAACAATGGAAAATATTTAATGCAATTAGAAATTGCGGAACAAAAGAATTAGGTTATCATATTTGCACTTGTGAAGAATGTGGTGAAGAATATTTTGGTTATAATTCTTGTAGAAATAGACATTGTCCTATGTGTCAAAATTACGCAAGAGAAAAATGGATTAGTAATGAATCAAGTTATTTACTTGATTCTAAATATTTTCATATAATTACAACTGTTCCAGCTGAATTAAATGAAGTATTTATGTATAACACTAAAATTTGTTATAACATTCTTTTTAAAGCAACTTCTGAATCAATATTAACATTATCTGAAGATCCTAAATGGTTAGGTGCTAAAGTTGGTATCACTTCAATTCTTCATACTTGGGGACAAACTTTGGAACTTCATCCACACATTCACTCTATTGTTACTGGTGGAGGTTTAAAAAATAATCATTGGGTTTCATGTGATAAAGATTATATTTTTAAAGTTCAAGTTTTAGGTTCTTTATTTAAAAATAAATTTTTATCATTTTTAAAACATGAATTTAAAAATTTAATTTTGAAAGATAATTTAAATGATATTAAATCATTTAATAAATTTTTAGAACCACTTTATAATAAAACTTGGATTACTTATATTGAACCGCCTAAAGGAAATCCTGATAATGTTGTTGAATACATAGGTAGATATTCTTTTCGAGTTGCTATTTCCAATGAAAGAATTAAATCAATTGATAATGGTAATATTTCTTTTGAATATAAAGATTACAAAGATAACTCCAAAATAAAAGAAATGACTATAACTGCTGAAGAATTTATACGTAGATTTTTACTTCATGCACTACCTGATAATTTTACTAAAATTAAGCATTATGGATTATTATCTAATAAAAATAAAAAGAATAACATTAAATTATGTAGATTTCTTATTTCAAAAATTATTTCTAATGAATTCATTTCTACTATATCTAGAAATTTTAATCAATTTAAATGTGAAAATTGTGGTTCAACTAAATTTACTTATTCTTTTCAATATAATATTAACCGACTCCATACCAATTAATTTATATTTTTTTATTTTCGAGAGTTATCACTCTCATGGGGTAAGGGGAAATCTGACCAAAAATAACAAAAAACACTAAATCTATTTATCTTAATGTCATGAATTATTGTGAATTTATTATTATATTAAAAAAGAGAAATATTACTTTCCCCTTATATTGAATTTGTTAGAAATTAGGTACAATGACGTTATACCCTTTTTTTCTTATCAAAAAAAGGCCATAACTTGCTAAACATTTTACCATATTTTATATACTGAAAATGGACAAGTTATTGATAATAATATTTTAGTTGCTATAATCATTTTAAATGCTAAATTTAATTGACTTAATTATAAATTTTTAAAAAAATAAAGTATCCAATTAAAAATATTTTATTTTAACGATATAACAATTTTTTAATTAAAAAGTCAAGTGCAACTTTTTATGAATAAACTATATATTGTCTATATGATGTTTTATGCCGAGAAAACTTTTGACTTTATAATTTTTGAAAATAATTTCCTGACTAATTATGAATTGACATTTTGCTCAGTTTTCAAAGATCATTCTTGCTTCCTTTCGGATGCGCATTAATAATATATCAAATTACTTTAACTAAGTCAATCTTTTTTTGTAAAATTTTGATTTTTTTTACGTTTTCTTATTTAATATATTACTTTGTTCGCCTTCTCTTTCGAAAGCCACTATAATATATCAAATCATTCTTACTTTG
>CALVPE010000072.1 GCA_944350485.1 uncultured Bacilli bacterium | reverse complement strand
TGGCCGGGAATAAACCACATAATCGTTTAATTTATATTGATGAGACTAGAAAGAATGAAGTTATAACTTTAGAAAGTGGTAAAAAAATTGTTAAATTACCAAATGGTCAAGAAGTTATTGATGCCTCAAGATTTGCTTGGGATCGCGATGCAGATGTGGTAATTCCTAGTGTTAAATTAGCTATTCAATATAAAATGTTAGAAGATTTCTATAAGCTAGTTAAAGAAGATGTTAA
Organism: uncultured Bacilli bacterium; assembly: GCA_944350485.1. Classification (GTDB taxonomy): domain Bacteria; phylum Bacillota_I; class Bacilli_A; order RF39; family UBA660; genus RUG591. Next base: position 10,909 of record CALVPE010000072.1, on the reverse strand, counting down.
ATATCAAGAAAATATCAGAACATTATAAATTTAAATTTCGTTAAAAGCAAAAAAAAGATTGATTTTCTTTTTTTTTTTTGTTATTATTTAATTATAGTAAAGTAGAATAGATTGGGAGATGGAAATATATGTTTGAAAATTTTGACTTTAGCTGGTTTTTAACAACACCCGTGATATTTACCTGCGTAGGATGTTTATTAATAATAATTGCGATTATTATCTTTTTAAGTTCTTTACCTAAAAAGAAAAAAGATAAAAAAGTCGAAGAGGATGTTAGTTTAGAAAATGAAAATGTTAGTGAAATACCAAATGTTGTTGGTAGTACGGAACCAATTGATTTTTCTAAAACTATGCAACCAATGATGGACACTAATGAAAATGTTGCTAATACTGTATCACCAGTTCAACCTGTTGCTGTAGAACCGGTAAATGTTGCAAGTATGACTGCTAATGTTGAACCTGTAACAGTAGAACCTCAAGTTCAAGTAACTTCAGAACCTGTAACTGTTAGTCAGGTAGAACAACCAAATGTGGTAATGCCTACTGAATCTCAATTAGCAACTAATCAACAACCAAGTGTTAATGTTGCACCAACAGTAGAACCAATTAATATTGAACCACAACTAAAGCCTGTTCCACAACCAAGTGTTAATGTTGCGCCAACAGTAGAACCAATTAATATTGAACCACAACTAGAGCCTGTTCCACAACCAAATGTTAATGTTGCACCAACAGTAGAACCAATTAATATTGAACCACAACTAGAATCCGCTGCACAACCAGAAGTTGCACCTAATTTAGCTTATGGAGGTGCTAATCCAGCTAAGAATATAACTAGTGCTAATCAAGAATCAAAAAAAGTTATTTATGGGGGTGCAGATCCTTTATTAGGAACTGGCGTTATTCCAACCGTTAATTCTACAAATGTTGAAATGAAAGCATCAGAAGAAATAGAAAATTTATAGAAAGGATGATGAAACTTGAATATCATTGACATCATAATAATTATTTTCATAGTTGTATCAGGTATTGTAGGAGCTAAAAGGGGAGTATTTAAACAATTAGTTTTATGTGTAGGATTAATTTTAGTATTTTATTTTGCATATAAATTTAAAGATCCAATTGGGGATTTTCTTCTTTTAAAAGGACCAATGTTTGATTTTCCAAACCTTTTTAAAGGTGTTATAACTTTAAATATTTTAGTTTATCAAACAGTTGCTTTTCTATTAGTCTTTGCAATTTTATTGGTTGTATTTAATGTTATTCTTTCATTAACAGGCTTATTTGAAAAATTATTGCGTATTACAATTGTTTTAGGTATCCCATCAAAGATTTTAGGTTTTTTAGGTGGCCTTTTAGAAGGATATGTAATAGCTTTTATAGTTTTATTCTTCTTAACTCAACCAGCTTTTAGTTTTAATTTATTTAGAGAAAGTAAATTATCTGATAAAATATTAATTTCATCACCTCTTTTAACTGATGTTACCAGTAATACAGTTGATTTAATTCAAGATATATATGAACTTAAAGATGAAAAAGATACTGTTGCATTAAATAATAAAATATTAGATATGATGTTAGATAAGAAAGTTATAAGTTATAAAACTGCTAATGAATTATATCAAAAAGGAAAGATAAATTTTGATGGTATTGAAAATATCCTTCAAAATTATGAGGATTATAAATAATGATAAAATATTTAGATAAAGATTTTGAAAAGGAAATAAAAAATAAAAGAATTTTATTAGATTTTTATGCTAGTTGGTGTGGACCTTGTAAAATGTTAACTGAAGTTTTAGAAGAAATGGAACCTCAACTAAAAATAGATGTTTTAAAAATAGATGTTGATAAATTTCCTGAAGTAGCAAGAAAATATAATGTATTAAGTATTCCAACTTTATATTTGTTAGATAATGAAAAAGTAATAAAGAATCATGTTGGTTATTTAAATCAAGAAGATTTACTTAATTTTATAAATAAATAATAAAAAAATTAGTTAGGAGTATTTATGTTTAATAATAATAAACGAATAATATCTTATATGTTTTTTTTAAGTGGTTTGTTGTTAGTCTTTTTAGCTAATGTTTTATATGGCGATTTAAAACTTAATACTTCTTATGCAATTAATGAAGAACAGGGTAGTGAAGTTATTATAAGTGGGCAAGAGTCTAAGAAGGAAAAGGTTAAAATAAATTTATCTTTTATTGGTGATTCTTTACTCGCATCATTTAAAGGTGAAACTTATCATGAAAATTTTCAAGATTTACTAGAAACTCATGATTATAAATATCCTTTTAGTAAAGTAATAGATATATTTAAAAAAGACGATTTTACAATTGCTAATGGTGAAAATGTTTTTACTGATAATAATTTAACTCCTATTTTAAAAAATCATGATCCAGCCTATTGGTACTATACTAGATCAAGGTTTGCTAATGTTTATAAAGAAAGTAGTATTGAAGTTGTTTCAATTATGAATAATCATACTACTGATTATGGAGATAGGGGCTACCAAGATACTATTCAAGCTTTAACAAAAGCTGAAGTATTAATTGGTGGTGAAAAACCACTTGTTTTAGAAAAAAATGGTCTTAAAATCGGTTTAATTTGTACAAACTTATTTCATGAATTTCAAGCTAATAATGTTAATAAAAAAATTAATGATTTAAAGAAAAATGTTGATTTTTTGATTGTTTATTTTCATGGAGGACAAGAATATCAATATCAACCAACAGAAAATATTAAAAAATATTCAAGAAGTTTTGTTGATAATGGAGCAGATTTAGTAATTGGCTGTCATACACATCTTCTTGGGCCTATTGAAGTTTATAAAAATAAAACGATAGTTTATTCTTTAGGAAGTTTTTTATTTGGTGGAACAACATCTCTTGTTAATAGAACTATTATTTATCAAGTGTCGTTAGAATTTGATTTAAAAACTAAAGATTATCAACAAGATACTAATATTATTCCATGCTATTTATATAGTAGTAAAACAGGTTATGAGAAATGGTTACCAAGTGTTATTTTAGATGAAAATGAAAAGCAAATGGTTATTGATTTTATGAATAATAAAAGAAAAACGCCATTATAAAAAAATAACTTTTAATAGTTATTTTTTTTTCATAATTAAATATAATTAATTGAAAGTGAGGAATATACGTGGAAATACTTAAAGTAAGTAGTAAGTCTAATCCTAGCAGTGTAGCAGGTGCATTAGCTAATCTTTTTAAAGATAAAACAATTATTGAAATACAAGCAGTTGGTGCAGGAGCTATCAATCAAGCAGTTAAGGCTATTGCTATTGCTAGAGGCTTTGTAGCTCCTAGTGGTAAAAATTTAATTTGTATCCCAGCGTTTGCCGATATCTCGATTGATGGAGAAGAACGAACTGCTATTAAGTTAATCATTGAAGCTAGATAAAAAAAGAAGACTAGCTTCTTTAATTTGTATAAGTATCATTTAAACAACGAATAGCTAAAATACAGTCTAAGTTGATCGTGAAAAAGTTTCTTGTACTTACATATGGTATTAAAGCATTTTCAGTATCAGGATTAGGTGCTAAAATTTCAAAAGTAGCGCAATTATCATCAATCTTTTCAATTTTAAAGACAGTACTTGTTCCAGTTGTTTCGTTTAAGGTATAAGGCATAGTCCATAAAGAACCTGTGCAACAACTGTATAAAGTAATTGGTCTTGTGTTAAAAATAAAACCTGTGCTATTTGGCCCTAAACAAGGTTTATCACAACCAGTTGTATCCAAATCAGTGCATTCAGCGCATTTTTGTAATTCTAAAATAAAATTTAAAATTTTACTGATACTTGTTTCATGACATTCTTTATTAAGTAAATTATCCATAACTCCTCCTTTCTTAAACGTTACTAACGATTGTATCGGCTAAGCACTTAATGGCACAAACACAATCTAAATTAATTGTTGCAAAAGTATTAGTATTATTATAAATAACATTTCCTTCTGTATCAGTTGTTGGTTCTAAAAGTAAAACCCCAACACTATCATTACAAACATTTTTAATTCGGAAAATATTTGTTGTTAAATTTTCGCCATTACTATTAGTATAATTTAAAGTAACAGGATTATTATCGCAGCGATATAGCATGACAGGTCTGGTGTTAAAACATATATTAACAGCATTAGGTCCTAAATATGGTTTTGTACAAGTATTATCATTACAATCTATTTTATCAGCATTATCTTGTAAAATTTTAATAACATTTAAAAGTTTTGCTAGACAATTATCTAATTTATTCATAAACTCACTCCTTTTTATCTAATATAAATTATGAAAAACGATTAAAAAAGTGTGTTACTAATACCTATAAATGATATAATAAAAACAGAAAGGGTGATAAGATGAAAGCATTAATTACAGGAGCAAGTAGTGGAATAGGCTTAGAAATAACTAGATATTTAAATAAAAAAGGATTTGAACTTATTTTAGTTGCTAAAAATAAGGAAAAACTTGAAAAAGTTGGATTAGAATTTAAAAATTCTAAATTAATAATTCTTGATTTAACAGATCTAGAAGAAGTTAAAAAATTATATTTATTAACTAAAAATGATGAAATTGATCTTTTAGTTAATAATGCTGGTTTTGGTTTATTTGGTAATTTTAATGAAACCAATTTAAAAAAAGAAATTGAAATGATTGATGTTAATATTAAAGCAGTTCATTTATTAACTAAGTTATTTTTACATGATTTTATGAAAAAGAACCACGGTTATATTTTAAATGTTGCTTCAGCAGCTGGATTTGGACCTGGTCCTTTGATGGCAACTTATTATGCTACGAAAGCTTATATTTTAAATTTAACTGAGGCTATTTCTTATGAAGCCAAAAAAAGTGGTAGCAAAGTTCAAGTTTCGGTTCTTTGCCCGGGACCTGTTAAAACCAATTTTAACAATATTGCAGGTGTTGAATTTAATACGAAACCTTTATCGAGCGATTATGTTGCTAAATATGCAATTGATAAACTTTTTCAAAGAAAAACAATTATTATTCCTGGTTCAAAAATGAAATTAATAACCTTTTTAAGAAGATTATCACCAAGAAAACTAATTTTAAATATAACTTATCATTTTCAAGAAAAGAAGAAAATTAATTAAAAAAGCTAGATAAAATTTAAATAAAACTAGCTTTTATTTAAAAAACAAAGATCGATCTTTTTTTAAAATATGTTTTTTAATATCATTTATTTCTTCTTCTATTTCCCGGTCAGAATAATTCATTGATACAAATTCATTGTTTTCTCTTTCAAAAGTATTAGTTTGAAAATTAAAATTAATAGGAAAAGTGTGAATAATTTCAAAATCCATTAAATAATAATTATAAAATCTTGTATATGGTTCTAAAATAGTTGTAGTAATTGTTTTCTGTTTTATACTTTCGACTTTATCAAAATGACACACTAATATTAAAAAATCAGCATATAAATCTTTATAATGTTTTTGTTGATATAAATTAATCCACTGTTTTAAAATAAGCAAATCATCTTTTAATAAAGAATTACTTTGAATTAAATAATCTAAGTAATCTTTAGCCATTTGTTCATGAGTTTTATCTTGAAAATAAATTATCTTTCCATTTGGATTAATAAAAGCTCTAACATTTGATAATAGATTTTCATCAAATTGTAATATTTTAGTCATAAACTGCACTCCTTCATATACATCAAATCATAGTATAACAAAAAAAATAATTAAATTTGACAACTTTATGCTATAATGTTAATAGATAATATGAGGAGGTTTATATGAAATGTATTAAGTTGAAAGGAGTTAACGATTTACAAATTGCAACTATTAAAAAGCCAGTTTCTAAGGATGGTTCGGTTATTATTCGAGTAAAAGCTTGTAGTATTTGTGGATCTGATTTGCATTATTTTGAATTAGGTGAACCCAAAGAATTAATTCTTGGTCATGAATTTTCGGGAATTGTTGTTGATCCAGGTGATCGCTTGGATTTAAAAATTGGAGATAGAGTAACAGGTTTACCTATTTCTCCTTGCTTAAAATGTGAAGCTTGTAAAACTGGTAATATTAACTATTGTTCTAATAGTTGGAACGATGCTGTTGGTCTTTCTTTAACAAATTCAGGCGGTTTAGCAGAGTTTTTAAGTTGTCGTAGTGATATGGTTAAAAAAATTCCTGATAAAGTAACTTTTTTAGAAGCAACGATGACTGAACCATCATCGGTATCTTTGCATGCTATTAATTTGGCTGATATTAAAATAGGAGATAAAGTTTTGATTATTGGTGGTGGTATTATTGGTTTAATGGCAGCTGAATTTGCTAAATTAAATGGAGCCAGTTATATTGCTTTAGCTGAAACTAATTTAAAAAGAGCTAAAAAAGCTTTAAAATATGGTAAAGTAAATCAAATATTTGATGCTAGTAAACCTGATTTGATCGAAAAATTGTTGAAAAAAACTAATGGTGGTTTTGATAAAGTTATCGAGTGTTGTGGTAATAAATATGCTGTGAGTGAAGCAATTATGTCTGTAAAATCAGGTGGCACAATTGTTTTGGCAGGAATTTCTTTAGCAAATATTGATGTTCCAATGGTTGCAGCTATTATGAAAGAAGTTAAGTTACTTGGGGCAATTGCTTATACTGAAAAAGAATTTGAAACCGTTTTAAATTTAATTGATAAAAATATTATTGATGTTTCAAAATATATTGATGCCAAAATTAATTTAGAAAAAGTTAATGATGCTTACCATGAACTAATAAGTGGTGAAACTGATAAGATAAAAATAGTTGTTAAACCTTAGCAACTTTTTTTAGTTCTTTAATAAAAGTAAAAATTAAATTTAGATATTGTATATTAAAAATTTAAATGATATAATTATTTTAAAGTAAGGAGAGTTAAAATGAAAAGTAGAATAGCATATTTAACAGGAATAGTATTAGTTGTTTCAGTAGCTGTTTTAACTATGACAACATTTAAAAATAAATCGTATGCTGCTGTTAATAATGATGTAGTGGGTGATATTGCTGACGGTACATCTTTTAAATTTTCATTTAAAAATACTTATTCACATTATCATATTAAAAATAATTTTAGAAGGTCAGCTAGTGGTACAAAAGTATTAGTTAATGCTAATAATAAAAATCAAAAAGTTTTGGTTTATTGTGCTGAACAAGGTGTAACACTTGGTAGTAGTTATACTAGAAAAAGATATGGACTTAATAGTAGTAGTGTACCAATTAAAGATAATGTTAAAAACAAATTATCAATTATGATGAATTATGCTTATCCATATATTACTTTAGGTGAACTAAAAACCATGTTAAAAGGTAGTAATGGATTAGGATCTGAATATGAAGAATATGAATTTGATAAATTAAATGTTCAAGAAACTATTACAGCCGTTCAAGCAGCTATTTGGAATATTATGAAAAATACTAATAAATTTGAATATGATCGCGAAATAGGTAGTAGTGATGATTCTAGTTTAAAGAAATTTGCAAAGTGTACAGATTATTATGAAGGTAAAATATTAACTTCTGAAGAAGAAGAGTGGTATAAAAAATCAGGTTGTGATAAAAATGGTGATTTTTATAAAAATGTTTTTCAAAAAAATTCTAGTGGAGTTAAAAATAGAGTAAATGCTCTAATAAATTGGTATACTAATACCCTATTAAGTAAAGTAACAAGTGTAGATACTGATAAATATAGTATTAAAAATAAAACTTTTAATGTTGAAGAAAATGGAACTTTAACTTTAAATGTTGAAATTTCTACTAATGCTAGTAGTTATAGTATTATTTTTAAAGATTTAACAGGTAAAACTTTATTAGAAACAGACAATAGAAATGGTAATAACTTTGTAATTAGTAATCTTCCTGCCGATATTAAAGAAGTTAGTGCTGTTATAACTTCAAATTCTCCAAAGAAAAATGTTTATTATTATAAGGGAAGTGGGCAAGATTTTATTGGTGTTGATAATAGTAAATATACAACCACTCTTTCTATTTCTAATGATGGAACGGGAAAAATAATAATTTATAAAGTTAAAGATTCTTCTAATAATGTTGAAGTTCGATATGATTTAGATAATGTTGATAAATCATTATGTGGATCAGGTTGTATGAGTGGAGCTGATTTCATTTTATATGCTAGTAATAAAACTTATATTAAAAATGTTTTTGTAACTAGTAATGAACCAACCGTTATCGATAATTTACCAATTGGAGTTTATTATTTAAAAGAAGAGCAACCACCGCTAGGTTATGATTATTATGATTATAACACCAATAATGTTGATAAGGATGGTTATATAAAAATTTCTATTAGTGATTCTAAAACTGAAGTTTTACCAGTAGGTTCATCTGGTTCAATAGCTTCTGTTATTGTTAATAATGAACCTACAAAAATTATTATCAAAAAAGTTGATAAAAATGATCATTCTAAAATTTTAGATGATGCTGAATTTTTCATTGAAGATATTGATGAAAGTTTATATGAAGATTTTGTTACTAGTAGTCAACAAAAAGATGGTTATGTTGTAGAAGGATTGCCTATTGGAAGTTACTATTTAGAAGAAGTTAAAAATCCACTTAATTACTTTGCTACTCATACAAAGTATAAATTTACAGTTGGAAAATATACTTCAGCAGAAGATATGGATGCTGATGCTATTGAAGTTAAAGCAGTTAACAATGTTATAACAATTGAGAATATTCCAGGAATTGTGATTAGTAAAACGGATTTTACTACTGGTGGATGTGTTGCTGGAGCTAAATTAGTAGTTCGTGATAAAGATAACAAAGTAGTTAATGAGTGGATTTCATCTTGTGAAAATGGAAAAGATACACAGCAAATTTCTTTAGATCCAGGAACGTATACTTTAACTGAAGATTTAACACCAAAAGGATATGCAACAGCTGAAACAATAACTTTTACCGTTGATGCTAATGGAAAAGTTGATAAAAGTTTAGAAATGAAAGATGCTCCTATAAATGTTTGTATTAATAAGGTAACTAAAGGAACAAATGAACCTTTAGAGGGAGCAGAATTTGAAATTTATGATGCTAATGGTAAACTATATGATCGATTTAAAACGACTAAACAAGAATATTGTCTTCAATATATGCCAATAGGAAAGTATACAATTAAAGAAGTTAAAGCTCCTAATGGTTATCAAATTATAACAGAACTAAAAGTAATTGAAGTAAAAGATACAAGTCAAAAACAAATTTTTACAATAGAAAATGAAATCGAAGTTCCAAAAACAGATTTAAATGCTTCCAAAGTAATTGCTTTAATTGCTACTGTATTTGCTATATTTGGTTTAGGATTGGTTAGCTACTATGGCTATAGAAAACAAAACTAAAATTAAAGAGACCATACTAATCATTGTAGGGTCTCTCTTAATAATTATAGCTTTTATTTTATTTCATTATGAAACAATTTTAGAAGTCAATAACGAACTACAAACCAAAATTAAAAGTGAAATATATAAAGAAGAAGCCAAAAAAGAAAATAATATTTCTATTGATATTGATGTTGATTATATTGAACAAGATAATCCAGAAGTATCTAAACCATCAAATCCAACTCCTAATTATATAGCTATTTTAGAAATACCAAAAATAAATTTACAACAAGGTTTATTACCTAAAACATCATATTACAACAATGTTAATTATCATGTTGAAATACACGATTTATCTGATTTTCCAGATGTTATAAATGGTAATTTAATTCTAGCAGCCCATTCTGGAAATAGTAATATAGCTTATTTTAAAAATCTTTATAAATTAAATATTACTGATGAAGCTAAAATATATTATAAAAATAAAGTCTACACTTATAAAATAGTTAATATCTATAATCAAGTAAAAAAAGGTAGCCTTAATATTTACCGTGATTTAGAAAAAACAACTTTAACCTTAATAACATGTACAAAAGACAATAAAGCTAGTCAAACAGTCTATATTTCAGAACTTATTAACGTTCAAACTTATTAAAGGAGGTAACTATGAATGATCCTTTTATTATCAGTAGTATCATTTTATCATTGACATTTCTTTTTCTATTAATATTTAATAATTTTTATAAAAAGAAAGCTTTAAAAATTCTATTTTTTAGTTTATCTATTATTTATTTAACAGTTATATTTTTCTTTGATTATAAATTTATTTATGAATTGTTAAAAGTTTTTATTACTTATATTTGGTATCCAAATTATTTATTATTTGTTTTAAATGTTATATTGAGTATTATTATCTTAATTTATACTTTATTTAAAGAAAAAAATTATTTAATAAAAATAATAAATTACTGCATATTTTCTTTAAATACAGCTTGTTATATTATTTTTCAAAGGTTAAATATAAATTTAGATTCTTATGTTAGCTTATATAGTGATAATAGTATAACTATTTTAAGAATATCTTCGTTTAGTATAGTAATTTGGTTAGTATTAGTAATAATTTTTAAATTACTAAAAAGGGGAAAAAATGAAAAGTAGATTTTTGTATATGAAAATATTAGGTTTATTATTAGTAATAGTTGGTTTTAGTTATACAATTACTTCTTTTTATAACTTTTTTGAATATATATTTGGTTATAAGATACTTTCTGAAAATTTAAATATTTATTTAATGATTATAGGCTTAATTATTCCTGTTTATATTTTTATTTATGGAATTTATTTTTACTTTTATACAGATTTTAATATTGTTAAAACTAATAAATTATTAATTGTCAGTAACATCTTTTTCTTATTATTAAGTATTGCTATATTTTTAACTAAAAGTTTAAATATTAATATTCAAGTTATATTTGAATTTATTCATATTTCTTTAAGTTATTATTTAGTAATATTATCTGTTATGGGTATTTATGGTTGTGTAAAATTTAAATATTGATTGATAATT
>CALVPE010000071.1 GCA_944350485.1 uncultured Bacilli bacterium | reverse complement strand
AATTGTGAGTATTTTCAATGTGTGGCTTTTGACTAGATTGGTAAGCATCACAATAAAAAATATTTGTTCTAAATTCACCAGTTTCTTTATTGAATTCAAATAAATCTACTTTTTCAAATTCAACACCCCTATCAGTAAGAATTAAAGAAAATAATTCTCTATATAAATCATGTCCTAGCTTATTTTCTAAATTGTCTAATGTTTTAGACATTGATTCAGACGTTTTTTCTTTATGAATAAAACCAATTATAATTCCAGATCCTTCAAAATAAAAAGTTTGAATATATGGACCAGATTGAGCGTTTAAAACAGTATCCATTTCAGCAGTAGGAACTTCTGGATTATCTTCTTTAAATTTTAGATAATCTTTGTATTTATGATTTTCATAATTAGCAGCTTCTTTTCTTTTTTTATATTTATTTTTAAATTGTTTACGATTGACCTGTTCTTTTAAAGAAAAATTATCAATGCCAAAATTTTTGAAAACTCCCATTTCAATATAATTATAAAGAGTTTTAACACATTGCTTTATTTCTTTATGAGATGATTTAATTTGATAAAGAGATTGTCCTTGATCTAACAAAGGCTTAAGAATACTAGCGAGTTGTTTAACTTCTAAAGTAGTCATATTTATACCTTCTCTAAAATCGACTAAATCATTATTATATTCTTGATCAGCAGTAGTGGCATAATAAAAGTATTTATCCAAATGGCATACAGCAATTTTAGGACATTTGTTGCAAGCACCAGGAGATTTGTCTCTTTTATTGCATTTAATTTCCTCATATCTAGAACATTGTTTTTTACAACCACCACATTCTTGTCTATGAATACAAATAGAAGGATAAATAAATTGATTTCTAGGCTTAAATGTTCTATGTTTTCTAATTTCTTTAGCAACAGTAGTTGGATCTTTACCTATAGTTCTAGCGATATTAACTTTATTTGAACGATTTTCAATTCCGGTTTGAATAATTTTTCTTTCATCAAGAGTTAAGTGTTTATTGTCATGAGTTTGTTTTGACATAATATATACCTCACTTTCATTGTCGAAACACCCATGCCATATATTATACAAAACTGAATTTAGTCTTACAAATTTATAACTGGAATTTGGTGTAAGACTAAATTCAGTTTTTTGATATTGAAACTGGAATTTACTTTTTCAATTCACATGAAAAATCTTAACTAGAAAATCATTTAAAAAAAATAGACAAGTATCTAAAAAAATAGTATAATGTTTAAGTCAAGTTTTTAAAACTTAAAAAGAAAGGAGGATTTTTAGTTAATGAAAAACGATGAAACTCGTTTTGTTATTTTAGGTGGTTTAGGAGAAATTGGAAAAAATATGTATGCTCTTGAACATCAAGATGAAATCATTATAATTGATGCAGGTATTTCTTTTGCGGAGCTGACAATGTTAGGAATTGACTATACAATTCCTGATTATTCTTATTTAAAAGAAAATGAAAGTAAAATTAAGGCTTTATTTATTACGCACGGCCATGAAGATCATATTGGAGCAATCCCTTTTTTAATTCAAAATGTTGATATAAAAAACATTTATGCTCCTAATCAAGCAGCTGAACTTATTAAAATGAAATTAATTGACAAAAACATTCGTTTTGATAATTTACATAGTTATCAAAGTGATGATATTATTAAGTTTAAACATTTTGAAGTTGATTTTTTTAGAACAACTCACTCTGTTCCTGATTCTCATGGAATTCGAATTAAAACTCCTAACGGAATAATTGTTACAACCGGTGATTTTAAATTTGATTTTACTCCAATTGGTCCCATGGCTGATTTACATAAAATGGCAAGAATTGGAGAAGAAGGGGTTGATTTATTACTTAGTGATTCGACTAATGCTTTAAATGATGGAATTTCTAGTAGTGAATCAAATGTTGATGCGGCTTTAAATGATATTTTCGATACCGAAATTAATAGTCGCATTATTATTGCTACTTTTGCCTCAAATATTTATCGCTTGAAACATATTGTTGAAACTTGCTATAAACATCAAAGAAAAATTTGTATCTTTGGTCGTAGTATGGAAACAAATTTAGAGATTTCAATTAAAGGTGGCTACATTAAACATAAAGAATTATTTATTTCTCCCGAAGAAGCTAATAACTTAAAACCAAAAGAAGTTTGTATTTTATGTACTGGTAGTCAAGGTGAACCTCTAGCAGCTTTATCAAGAATTGCTGATTTAGAGCATAAACATATTAAGCTAAGACCTGATGATATCGTAATTTTCTCTTCTAGTCCAATTCCCGGAAATGCTTTGAGTATCTCAAGAACCATTAATAAACTTTATTTACAAGGTGTTAAAGTTTATACTAATACAAATATAACAGATATTCACACCTCAGGCCATGCTAATAAAGAAGAACTAAAATTAATGATTAGACTTTTAAAACCTAAATATATGTTACCTTTTCATGGGGAATATCGAATGTTAAAAAGTCATGCTGATCTTGCTAATATGTGCGGAGTTGCTAAAGAAAATATCTTCATCCTTGACAATGGAGATACTTTACTACTTAATAAACATCATATTCGAGTTGGTGATAAAGTTAAAATGGATGAGATTTATATTGATGGCAATCGCGTTGGTGAAGTTGCAACCCAAGTTTTAAGAGATCGAAAAATTATGGCACGCGATGGTATTTTAGTAATTGTTGCTAATATTTTGATGAAAAATAAAAAACTTTTAACTAAACCTAGTATTGTAACTCGTGGTTTTATTCAAGTAAATGAAAATGTTGAGCTAATTAATATGTTAGAATTAAAATGCAGTTTACTCATTACTACTAAACTAAAAGAAAACAATATAACTTTTACTGATATTAAAACTTATTTACAAACAAATTTAAGTTCTTATATTAATGAACTAACTGGTCGAAAACCAATTATTTTGCCAATTATTTTAGATATTAAAAGATCTAGTTCTAATTAAATCGAACTAGATCTTTTTGCATTCTCCTTTTTTTCTTTAACATCATCATTTGATTCTTCAGTATTAGGATAAATGTTATTTTTTTCTTTAATATAATCAATAATATCTCGATATAAAACCTCTTTATCTTTATATAACCCATTTTCTGGATCACTTCTTTTTATTTCACCATTTATCTTAAAATAATAATGATCTTCAAAATCATAAGTATTTCTACTAGAAAAAAAGCTAAATTTCATATCTTTATCATCAGGATTATATATTAGCATTAATCCTGTTATATGATCATAATATAAATATCTAGATGAAGGAAGTAATTCCCTTCTTATAAAACCAGAAGAATTGTAAAAAGAAACATCTCTATCACCTACATAGGAACTATATTTAACAAAATCTTCCAAACTAATAAAATCCATTTCAAATCTATCTAAAGAAATTCTAGCTGGACTATTCAATATTTTTCGAGTATAAAATACCTCTTTTCCATTTCTATCAACAACAAAAACTACATTAGCATTTAATTTATTTATATAAATTGGATAATCATAAATAATATTATTTAAGCTTTCTTGATCTTTATTAATATCTTTAAATTGAACTAGACTTAACCTTTCTAATAATTTATCAAATTCGGCAACATTACATTTCTGAATTAATTTTAAAATATTAAGATACAACTCTGTAGCTTTTATAGAATCAGAAACACTACTACGATTAATAAATTGATGAAGATGAAAAGAAAAATAACGAATTGTTGACTCTTTTTTCTTTTGAAAAGAAAAGTCATCTGCTTCTTTCAATTTTTTTAATTCTCTATTTAAATCTTTAATGTATTTTTCTTGATAATTTTTAAGTTCTTCTTTTGAATAAACAATCAATAGTAAAGTTAAATATTTATCACATAATAAAACAATACTTATGTAATCTTTATAAATTCTTTTTGTATCTTGTAGATTTTTTCTAAATACTTCTTTTTCTTGGTTTAATTTTTCTTTTTCACGAATTTCTTCTTCTTTTTGTTGTTGATGTTCACCTGTTTCTTTCTTAGTTTTTTCAATTGTAATATTTTCAACTTTCAGAGATTTTAACATTGAAAAATATCCATTTATAATTTTAGCTCTTTCCTCTACCTCTTTATCGCCGTTATGATTATCAGGATGATTATTTTTAATCTTCTGGTGATATACTTTTCGCAATTCTTCCATAGTATAATCAATATTAAGGCCAAAAAAATCAAGGGCTTTTTGAATTTCTAATTGTTTATATTTCATAATACCACCTTCATATATTATAGCATTTAATGTTTTATAAATCTAGTTTAAAAATTCATCTTTTAAAAAAGTGTAAACCTTCCTAACCTTTACAAATAAAGAAAAATATGATAAAATCTTCTATGAAAGAGAAGTGTTACCTTTGAAAAAAATAAATAAATATCTCTATAATATTATGATTTTAGCTATTCCACTTTTTTTAATTGAACTAATTTTTAAAATAGTTAACAATCAAAATATCTTTGATATTTCTATGCTTAGAATTTTATTTAGTACAATTATTATAAGTTTAATAATAGGTTATTTAGAACTTTATTTTGAAGATAAAACAGTTCAGAAAATAAATATTATTACTGTTTTTCTAATTACTTTTTATAGTTTTTTACAAGTTGGATTTAATAATTTTCTTGGAGTTTATATATCTTTTAATGTTTCAAGTCAAGCTGGAGCAGTTTTATCGTATATAGTTGATTTTATAAGAAGTTTTTATTGGTATTATTATTTTCTTCTATTACCTTTTACTTTATATATAGTTTATTATCAGTTAGTGAGCAAGAAAATTATTAAAATAAATATTAACAAAGAAAAAGAATATTATAAAAATGCTTATGTTTTAGTAAGTTTTTTATTAGTATTTGGCTTTTTATATAATGTAACAATTAAATTAGATGTTTTTCAAAATAAATTACAAACAATTTCTAATCAACAACTATTTAAAAACCCTAATAATCCAAGTCTTGCTATTAAACAATTTGGAACAACAATGTATGCTCTTTTAGATATTAAAAATATTTTTAATGAAGTTGAAACTATTGATACAAGTAAAATAACTTATCATCCTAGTAATAGTGAACTTGATGATACTAAATGGTTAGAATTAATTGATCAGGAAACAAATTTAGTTTTAAATAATTTAAATGAATATTTTATTAATAATACTTATTCTGGTAAAAATAGTTACACGGGTTTATTTGAAGATAAAAATTTAATTGTTATTATGATGGAAAGTGTTAATGATATTTTTATTAATGAAGATTTATATCCGAATTTTTATAAGTTATTAAGTACTGGTTATTATTTTAAAAACAATTATTCTCCAAGGAATTCTTGCGCAACTGGTAATAATGAATTAAGTGGTATGATTGGTTTATATTCAATTTATAATAAATGTACAGCTAATGCATATAGTTCTAATTTATATCCTAACAGTATTTTTAATTTATTTAATAATAAAGGTTATAAAACAACTTCAATGCACAATTATACAGAAAAATATTATGCTAGACGGGAAATTCATACTAATATGGGATCAAAAAGATATTATGATGTTGATGATTTAAAATTAACCCATGATACCGATGATGAAACTTGGGCTAGTGACGAAGAATTTATGAAAGAAGTTGTTAAATTATTAAGTAAATATCAAAAAAATGATAAATTTATGACCTGGCTAACAACCGTTACTTCTCATCAACCTTATGGAGATAGCACTTATGGTAATAAATACTTGTATTTATTTGAGGGTAAGGAATATGATGATTATAATATTAAGTTAAAAAGATATATGTCAAAATTAAAGGTTTTAGATGATGCTTTAGGAGTATTATTAGAGGGATTAGAAGATCAAAATAAATTAGATGATACTGTGATTGTTTTATATGGTGATCATTATCCATATGGCCTTTCTAATTCTATTTTAAAAAAAGCTTTGCCATATAGTATTGATGAAAAATACGAAAACGAACGAGTTCCTTTAGTAATTTGGTCAAATGATATTGAATCAACTACTTTTACAGAATATACAAGTTATGTTAATTTATTGCCAACTATAGCTAATTTATTTAATTTAGATTTTGATTCTCGTTATTCAACAGGACAAGATTTATTTTCTAAAAATTATCAAAGCTTAGTAGCTTTTGCTGATGGTTCGTGGAAAAATGAATATGCCTTTTATAATGCTGCTAATTCTAATATTACTTATTATACAAATAAAGAATATAGTATTGAAGATATTATTAAAATCAACGAAATGGTTGATAATAAAATAAAATATAGTAATTTAGCCATTCAACATGATTATTTCAATTATTTATACAAGAATATTAAATAAAAGAACGCTAGAAATTAGGTTCTTTGTCAAATAGTGTTGGTGAACAATAAATTTGATAAATGAATTGATTATGAGGAGTGAATTAAAATCACTCTTTTATAATGCCTTTAATTAAGAAAATTCTAGCAATAAAATGATCGTATT
>CALVPE010000070.1 GCA_944350485.1 uncultured Bacilli bacterium | reverse complement strand
GCCTAAGGGAAACTACGGTAAAGAGAAAGTCCAGACTACAAACAAGTTATTTTTGGTAACGAAAGTTATAGTGGTATGAAATCTGTTCCTTCGGGTTCGATGGTTCGAATCCATCTCTCTCCACCACGTTATTGCCTCGTAGCCAAGTGGTAAGGCACGAGACTTTGACTCTCGCATGCGCTAGTTCGAATCTAGCCGAGGCAACCATTTTGTTTTATGTCCCGTTAGCTCAGTAGGTAGAGCATTTGACTTTTAATCAAAGGGTCGTGAGTTCGAATCTCGCACGGGACACCATTATTTATGTGCCTGAGTGGCGGAATAGGTAGACGCACAGGACTTAAAATCCTGCGAGCATCAAAACTCGTGTCGGTTCAAGTCCGACCTTAGGCACCATTTTTTTGGAGGAATACCCAAGTCCGGTTGAAGGGATCGGTCTTGAAAACCGAGAGGTCGTGCAAGCGGCGCAGGGGTTCGAATCCCTTTTCCTCCGCCAATTTGTTATCGCGGGATAGAGCAGCTCGGTAGCTCGTTGGGCTCATAACCCAAAGGTCGTAGGTTCAAATCCTACTCCCGCAACCATGGTCTCGTAGTGCAGTGGTTACCACGTCTGCCTGTCACGCAGAAGATCGCGGGTTCAATCCCCGTCGAGACCGCCATTTTTGTTGGCTCTGTAGCTCAGTCGGTAGAGCAAGGGACTGAAAATCCCTGTGTCGGTGGTTCGATTCCACTCGGAGCCACCATTTGTAAATGTAGAATGCGCTCGTAGCTCAATTGGATAGAGCGTTTGGCTACGGACCAAAAGGTTATGGGTTCGACTCCTATCGGGCGCACCATTTAATCGGGAAGTGGCTCAATTTGGTAGAGCACTTGGTTTGGGACCAAGGGGTTGCAGGTTCAAATCCTGTCTTCCCGACCATTTTGAATCTAACAGTCAAAAATTGACTGTTTTTATTTTTTTGAAATTAAGAGGTTAATATGAAAAATTTTGAAGCATTTGAATTATGCCCTTTAGATGGCAGATATCATAATATAAAAGATATTTTAGCACCTTATTTTTCGGAATATGCTTATTTTAAATATCGTGTTTTTGTTGAAGTAAAATGGCTTGAATATCTTATTAAAGAAAAACTCGTTTCAAATTCTTTTTATCAAGATAGAGAAAAATGTTTACAAATGATTGAAGAAATACATCTAAGTTTTAATTTAGAATCTTATCAAAAAATTAAAGAATATGAAAAAATAACTAATCATGATGTTAAAGCAGTCGAATATTTTCTTGATAATATTTTAGAAAATCAAGGCTTAACTTCAATTACTTCTTTTGTGCATTTCTCTTTAACAAGTGAAGATGTTAATAACATTGCTTATGCTTTGATATTAAAGGATTTTTTTAATGAGTGTTATTTTCCAAAGTTAAAAGATTTTTTAAACTATTTAAACAAACTTATCAAAAATAATCGTGATATAGCTTTTTTAGCTCATACCCATGGTCAACCAGCAACTCCAACAACCGTTGGTAAAGAATTTAAAGTTTACTACTATCGTCTAAATGAAGAATTAAAAAAATTAAAAAAGATAGCAATTAAAGCTAAATTAAATGGAGCAACTGGTAACTATAATGCTCTTAGAGTGGCTTATCCAAACTTAGATTGTGTTTCTTTTTCAAAAAAATTTGTTGAAAGTTTAAATTTAACTTTTAATCCTTTAACAACCCAAATTGAAAATCATGATTATATTGTTACAATTTTAGATTTTATTCGTCATGTTAATAACATTATTCTAGATTTAAATCTTGATATGTGGCTATATATTAGTAAAAATTATTTTACTTTAGAAGTCATTAAAAATGAAGTAGGAAGTAGTACGATGCCTCATAAAGTAAATCCTATTAATTTTGAAAATAGTGAAGCTAATTTAGAAATTGCTAATGGTCTTTTAGTAACACTTTCAAATAAATTACCACGTTCCAGAATGCAAAGAGACTTATCAGATTCTGCTACCCTTCGAAATCTTGGGATGAGTTTTGGTTATTCAATTAAAGGAATTCAAGAAACTTTAAAAGGTTTAAAAAAAGTGCGTGTCAATAAAAAATTTATAACAGCAGAATTATCTTTAGAATGGGAAGTATTAGCTGAAGCTATCCAAACAGTTTTAAGAAAATATGGACAAGTTGATGCTTATGATACTTTAAAAAAATTAACTCGTGGTAAAAAAGTGACAAAAGAAATTTTACAAAAATTTATTAAAAACTTAGATATATCTGATGAAGATAAAAATAATTTACTAAATTTAACACCTTTAAATTATATTGGCCTTGCTAATAAACTTTAAAATTGTAAGATTGAAAAATAAATACTCTTTCTTATACTTTATAGCATCATAAAAGTGTGTAGTTTTTATAGCTTACATACTTTATTTTACAATCTCTTTAAATATTAAATTTGTCTGATTTGGCTGAAAAAATATGTCTAAAAACTTGACCCAAATCCAATTTAGTATATTTAATATATTTTAAGTATTTTGAAGTCATAAGAAATGGGAGTATCTATTTTAAATTTTAATATATTTTTTATCTTTCAAACGTCCACACATTTTATCAACAGATAAATTAAATTTTATAGAAAGATTATAAATAAAAACTGTTAAAACTAAAGTTTTTCCACTTTCATAAGCACTTATTGTTGACTGAGAAGTATTTAAAATAAGAGCTAAATCTTTTTGAGTTAAATTATGCTTTTTTCTAATTGAATGAATATTTTTACCAATCATAATTTTATTTAGTTTTCTTTTTGAATTAGTATTATAAAATTCATTTAAATCGGCTAAATTAAGCATATAATCCATTGTAACTTTAAAATAATTACAAAAGTCATTTAAATGATTAAGAGAAATGATTTCTTCCATTGTCTCCCATCTTGCATAAGTAGATTTACTTACACCTAAAATTTTAGCAACTTGTCTTTGAGAGAGATTTTTACTCTGACGAACAAGAGCCAATCTTGAAAAATCCATATTTTACCACCAGTATAATTGTCTCATTTTATTCCTTTTTTCTTATCTTTTGCCCCTCTTATACGATTTTATGTTATACTATTATAGTTTTTATGAAGGAGTATATATGAAAAATAATGATGAAAAATACAATATAAATGAATTTAATAGTTATATTTTTGAAGAATTTGATCGTGATTATTTAAATTATTTAAATAAAAGTCTTCAATATTATGAAAAACTTTATGAATTAGAAAATAAAAAAATTTCTTTTCGCTTTTTTAAAACTAGTTGGGAAAGAAAACAAAAAAAATTAAAAGAAATTAGTAATAATATAAATAAGATTAAGCAAAAACTAGTTAACTTTGAAAATGATGATGATTTTTAATTTATGATAAAAAATTTAATTTAGATTTAAAAATTTAGTTTCAAAAGAAAAAATTTAATGATAAAATAATTTTTAAGGAGGATATCGTTTAATAAATGATTTTTAAAGAAAATGGAAAAATATATCGAAAAGATTATTGATGGAAGTGTTGATGTTGTTGTTAAGGTATTATTGGCTTGTTTGATAATTTTTATTGGATTTAAACTTATTAAGATTTTTGTTAAAAGAATTCAAAAAGGAAAGATATTTCGAAAAATTGAAAAAAGTTCTCAAACTTTTATTGCTAGTATTTTAAATATTGGGTTAAAAATTATTGTTTTAATAACTGCTATTGCTATGATTGGTATTCCAATGACTTCAATTATTGCTATTATTGGTTCGGCTGGTTTAGCTTTAGGTTTAGCTTTACAAGGGGGATTAAGTAATATTGCTGGTGGTTTAATGATTATGGTTTTTAAACCATTTAAAGTTGGTGATTATATTGATACGCATGCTGATAGTGGAACAGTTAAGGAAATTAACATTTTTCATACAATTTTAATTACGCCTGATAATAAAACAGTTGTTTTACCAAATGGAATATTATCTAATACAGTTGTTGTTAATTATAATTCGATGTCTGAAAGAAGATTAGATTTAAATTTCTCAGTTGGTTATAATTCGGATATAAAAAAAGTTAAACAAGTTTTAAAAGAAATTATTGATAAAATACCAGAGATTTTGAAAGATTATGATATTTTTGTTGCTTTAACAGAACAAGGAAGTGATGCTTTAATTTTTACTATTCGAGTTTGGGTTAAAAGTAGTGATTATTTTAATGTAAAACTAAAAATATTAGAAGATGTTAAAATTAAATTTGATGAATTAAAAATCAATATTCCTTATAAACAAGTAGATGTTCATCTTATTAAATAAAATATTTTTGATTAAAAATTTTAATAAAAATAAATTAACTTATTAAAGTTTTTATTCTTTTTTTTATTTTTTTATTTTTAACTACTTAAATTTGATGAAATATTTTAATTTCAAATTGTCATTTAAATAAATATGTTGTATAATGTAAAACAGAAAAGGAGAAGTTTATGAAGATATTATCAGTTAATGCAGGTAGCTCATCTTTAAAATTTCAAATGTATGAAATGCCTGATGAAGTTGTATTAATTAGTGGCGTTTTTGAACGTATTGGTATGGAGGGGAGTTTCTATACTATTAAATTAAATGGAGAAAAAATTGAAAAGAAAGCTGAACTTAAGGATCATAAGAAGGCTTTTGAATTATTAGTTGAAGAGCTTATTAATAATAAGATTGTTGATAGTTTGGATGATATTGCAGGAATTGGTCATCGTATTGTTCAAGGTGGATCATATTTTGATCGTAGTGTTATCGCAAGTGAAGAAGTTATTCAAAAAATAGATGAATTATCCTCTTTAGCTCCTTTACATAATCCAGCTGCAATTGTTGGTATTAGAGCAGCTCAGGCGGTTGTTCCAGGTGCAGTTGAAACTGTTGTTTTTGATACAGCTTATCATCAAACTATGCCAGAAGAAAATTACCTATACGCTTTGCCTTATGATTTATGTAAGGATAATTTAATTAGAAGATATGGAGCTCATGGAACAAGTCATCGTTATGTGGCTGAAAAAATGAATGAAATTTTAGGAAGAGATGACACTAAACTTATTACTTGTCATATTGGAAATGGTGCTAGTATTTCAGCTATTTTAAATGGAAAATGTTTAAATACTTCAATGGGGTTAACTCCTAATGCTGGTCTAATTATGGGAACACGTTGTGGGGATATCGATGCCACAATTCTTCCATATTTAATGGAAAAACAAAATATTTCTTGTAAAGAGATGGATACTATTTTGAATAAGCAAAGTGGTTTATTAGGAATTAGTGGAGTTAGTAGTGATTCAAGAGATATTGAAGCTGGTATTAAGGAAGGAAACAAACGATGTGAATTAGCTCAAAAAATGTATGTTCGAAGAATTATTGACTATATTGCAAAATATTATGTTGAACTTGAAGGTTGTGATGGAATTGTCTTTACCGCTGGAGTTGGAGAAAATAGTATTCCTGTTCGAAAAGCTGTTATGGAAGGATTACAAGTTTTAGGTGTTAAACTTGATGAAGAAAAAAATAATATTCGTGGTAGTTTACAAAGAATAAGTACTAATGATTCTAGTATTCCTGTTTATGTAATACCAACTGATGAAGAGTTAATGATAGCTAGGGATACTTTAGAATTAATAAATAGTTAGGATGATTTTATGTTTAGTGATATTTATAAGTTAATAAAAGAGTTTGATAAAATTGTTATTGCTAGACATGTTGGAGTTGATCCCGATGCCATGGCAAGTACGATGGCTTTAAAAGATAGTATTCTTTTAACATTTCCTGAAAAAAAAGTTTATGTTGTTGGAAGTGGAAGTAATCGTTTTTCATATTTTGGTAAATTAGATAAAATTGAAGATAGCAAAGATTCTTTATTAATTGTATTAGATACGCCTGATATTAGAAGAATAGATGGAGTAGTATTAGAAAACTTTACTAAGATTATTAAAATTGATCATCATCCGTTTGTTGAAAAATTTGCTAATCTTGAATATATTAACGATACTTCAAGTAGTGCTTCTGAATTGGTACTAGATTTAATTAATGCCACTCCTCTATTAATGAATAAAGATATTGCTGCTAAAATTTATCTAGGAATAGTAAGTGATACAAATCGTTTTATGTTTAATAATTCAACGGGTGAAACTTTTCGAAAAGTTGCTAAAATGTTAGATGAATTTGAATTAGAAATTGATAAGTTATATATTCCTTTATATTTAAGACCAATCAATGAGGTACGTTTAGAAGGATATATTGGTTTAAATTTAAGTGTTACTGAAAATGGTGTAGGTTATGTTAAATTATCAAAAGATATTTTAGATAAATTTGGT
>CALVPE010000069.1 GCA_944350485.1 uncultured Bacilli bacterium | reverse complement strand
ATTTAATTTGGTTGTTCCATTTTCTATACTTACAATACGATATAATTCATTATTAAATGTTACGTATTCTCCACTTGTTCTTGTATTCAAAAGGGTTGTATTTGGGGTTGCTTGTTCTTTATCTCCGATTATCATGTATGGATCTTCTTTACTACCAGTTCCTCCTAACAACGGGATTGTTGATTTTAGATTAATGGATGGGCGCGTCCCATAACTATCCGACGGATTGCTGTTGATCTGCCTAGTGCCATTGTTAGTGACGTTCCATACGTATGAGAAAGAATAAGGATTTAATAACCACCAAGAATAATTTATATTTAAATACCCATTACTATAATCTGTATTTTGATAGCTTTTATAGTATTCATAAGAATTTAATAAACCAACTGAAGCTGTTATCATCGTTGTTTCAGGTAATTTTGTACTTGTCGAATTTGACCGTGTAGCATTCCATTTACTATCTGTTACGATTACATTTTCATAATTATATAATGTATCTAAAAAATCTTCATTTAACCATTGATACATATATGATTTTGTATTTTCATCTGTATAAAAATTTACTGTTCCATTATCTGCATTAGAATTAAAAGCAATTGTCGTCATAACATCATCTGTTATCATTTTCATTGTCCCATCTGGATAGATGGCTATTATCCTCCATAGTTTTCCACTGTACCAAACATAGTTAAAATCAATACAATCTTTGGTTCCTGATATATATGTTATTCCATCTTCTACTACATTGGTTTTACAAGTATCGGTAGTATGTTCTTCTAAAGAATTCATAAAAGCTGCTTTTAATGTTTTATCAACGTCATTATAAGCGTAAAGATTAACCTTAAATTTAAAACTTTGGCTAACAGTATTTTGTTCATAACTACTATCTAACCAAATATATAAACGATAATCATGGGAGAAATTACCTAATCCATTACCTTTATAAACTAACCTTCCATTTGGTGAATTAGGATAAGTAGTATAACCTAAATTTGCATAAGCAGTTGGATTATACTCACTTTCTATCTTTTTGTTATTATTATCTGTTAAATAAACTTTAACATATTCATTAGAAAGAGTATTACCACTTTCTTCTGTTAAATAAATTTCATAAGTAATTGACTGATTTGGATCATTTACTTCTCCTGAAACAGTAAAGTCTAAATAAGTTAGTTTATCTAAATTAGAAATAGCATAGTTATCACTAATTGGATAAGCATTTCCAAATTCAATTGTATTAGTTCCAGCTGTAAAAATTGCTTTTATTTTATTACTTGTTAAGACAAAAGCTTGACTACTTTTTGAATAAGTAAAGAAAGCATAAGTTGAACCTATTAAAATTAATATTAAAAATATTATTCCAAAAATAATAGTTTTTTTATTTTTATTTGTTATTTCATTTTCCATAACTATCCCTCTATGTTAATAATATCAAAAAAAAGAAATTTCTTCAATCATTTTTTGAACAAATCTCTTTTAATTTACAATTTTTACAATCTGGTTTTAAAGCTTTACAATAATATCTTCCAAATAAAACTAGTTGTTGATGTCTTTTAATCCAGTCTTTTTTTGGAAAGATTTTTTTTAATTTTTCTTCTATTTTAATAGGATCTTTAGTTTTAACTAAATTTAACCTATTAGAAACTCTAATAACATGGGTATCAACTGCAAAAGTTGGAATATGATATATTTCACTTAAAATAACATTAGCAGATTTTCTTCCAATTCCTGGTAATATTTCTAATTTTGCATGAGTTTTAGGAACAATTCCTTGATATTTTTCAAGTAGTATTTTACTAATATTTATAATATTATTACTTTTTTTATTATAATTTCCAATTGGTTTAATAATTTCTTTTAATTCTTCTAAGTTAGCTTGACTTAAACTATTTAAATCTTGATATTTATTAAATAAAATATTTGTTACTTTATTAACTCCTTTATCAGTAGTTTGAGCTGATAACATAACAGCTATTACTAACTCATAATCTTTTTGATAATTAAGTTCACATCTTGGTTTTATTAATTCATCTAAATAATTACTAATTAACCATATATTCTTCTTCATCTTCTAACCAATCCCAATCCATATCATTTATAATAACATTATTAGTTTCTCCAACATTATTATTTTTAATATTTTCTAAATCTTTTAAAGTTTTATAGCCTCTTAAAGACCAATCATTTAAGATCTTATCGATATATTTTAAACTATAAACTCCATCATTTAAAGCTATTTTTAAAGCTTCTTTAATTAACTCTTCATTAATATTTTCTTTCCATTTATAAATCATTTCAATATCAATTGAACTTAAAGGTCGACCTAATTCTTTTTCTATAAACTCTAGTAAACTATTATCATTATTTTCTTTAACATCATCAGAATTTATTAAAAACATACTTATTCTTTCATAGAAATTATTTAAATTAATTACTTCTTCTAAAACATTATTTTCGGTCTTTTTAACTTCTAAATTTAAGTAACCTTTATCTGTTAAAACTGAAATATAACCCATTACTTCCATAATATCAATATTTAAATCAAGACTTATTTTATCTGGATTAAAATCTAAATTATCTTGTTTATTATATAAATACATTAAAAAGATAAATTCATCCATTTCTAAATTTAATTTTTTAAAATACTTTAGAATATAAAGAGGAATAACAATATTCCCATCTCCTATTACTTTATTTAACTTTGTTTTATTCATATAACACCTACTTGTTAACATTTATTTTTAGACTATATTGATAAGTAAAATCACCTATTTCTTGATTTGTATAAATGTATAAAGAATAATTATTTGTTTTTTTAGCATTAATGGTATCAAGTGTTAAAATATTATTTTTTAAATCACTTAATTTTCCATTTTTAAATTCTTGATCATTTTTATATAGTAAATAATTTAAATTAGTTCTTTTGATATTTTCTTTTTCTTGATCTTCAATTATGATTTGATAAGTTGTTTTTTTTCCTTTATTTTCTATTTTAAATTTATAAGGATAGGTTTTTAAAACTGTTTCTTTAGTTAATTTTTCAGTATTTTCTATAGTAAAAGTTTTATTATCTTCAAAAGTTACTAATAAGTTAATATCTTGATATTTATGTTTTTCAAAAGTATAAGTTATTAAATAACTTATTCCAATTACAAATATTAATAGTCCTAAAAGACCAATTAATTTACTTATTAGTACTCTTTTTTTCATATATACCTACTTTCTATGATTTAATAAATACGAAAATATATTAAGTCCTAAACGAATTGTATCATGTCTAAAAGTTCCATCTTCATCTGTTATTAAATCATCTTCAATAATTTCTATATTTTTTAAATTTTCTTTATCTAAAATAACAGGATCTTTTTGTTCTTCAGTTTCATATTTTTTTACTAAATCTGAATCCATTTTTTCGTGATTAAAAATTCCAACATTTATTTTTCTTTCTCCTAAATAACTATTTAAAAGATTGATATGATCACTAGCTTTAAAATCATCTGTTTCTCCAGGTTGAGTTACAATATTACAAACATACATAATCTTGGCTTTAGAACTATCAATTGCTTTAATAATATCTTTACAAATTAAATTAGGAATAATACTTGTATAAATACTTCCCATACTAAGAATTATTAAATCTGCTTCTTTAATGGCTTTAATAGCATCTTTTGATACAACTGGTTCCGTTTTATAAAAAACTTTTTTTATTTTTTTGTTTGTTAAAGTTATATTATGTTCTCCTTCAACAATAGTATCATCTTCCATTAGACCCATTAAAGTAATTGAATTATCTTCACTTAAAGGAATAACCTTACCTTTTAAATTTAAAACTTTGCTTAAAGATTTAATACCTTTATTCATATTGCCAGTAATATTAGTCATCGCAGTTAGTAATAAATTACCAACAGTATGGCCATTTAAATCACTAGATGTATGAAATCGATAATTTAATAATTCTTCAAATAAAGGTTCGGTTTCAGCTAATGCTACCAAAACTCTTCTAATATCTCCAACTGCTACTTGATTAAACTCTTCTCTTAATCTTCCGGTTGATTTTCCATCATCACAAACGGAAACAATAGCTGTAATATCAATTGGAAATTCTTTTAAACCTTTTAGTAAACAAGATAAACCTGTTCCTCCTCCTAAAACAACAACTTTTTTACTCATTTTTTTTCTCCCTTTTAAATGTATTTTTATTTTTTTCTTGTATGCTTAAATTATACACTATTTTTTTAATAGTTTAAATATTTTATTTTAATTTATTATTTTCTCTTATTTTTTTTATTTCTTCAGAATTCATATATTCTGAATAATTCATTCTTCGATCAATAATAGTTCCGTTTTCACATATTTCAATAATTCGGTTACATACTGTTTCATTTAATTCATAATCTAAACTGGTAAATATTATTTCTCCTTGAAATTTTTCCATCCCGTTGTTTAAAGAAGTAATACTTTCAAGATCTAAATGATTAGTAGGTTCATCCAGTAATAAAACATTTGGTTCTTCAAGCATCATTTTAGCTAACATACATCTTGCTTTTTCTCCTCCTGATAAAACCTTAACTGATTTAAAAACATCATCTCCAGAAAATAACATTCTACCAAGAAAACTTCGAATAGCTTCAATATCATCAATTTTTTTAAAACTATTTAGCCAATCAAGAATACTTTTATCTTCTTGAAAAAGCTCGGTATTATCACTTTCAAAATAACTTATTTTGGCATTTACTCCCCACTTAAATTCTCCAGCTGTATACTTTTTCTTTTTACTTAAAACATCTAATAATAAAGTTTTTTGTAAATTTGATCCAATTAAGGCAATTTTATCATTTTTGAATAAAGTAAAGGAAATTTTATTTAATAATTTTTTATCATCAACTATAACTGTTAAATTATTAACGGTTAAAACTTCATTAGCATTTCCTTTTTCAAATTTAAAATCAATATAAGGATATTTTCTAGAAGATGGAATTAATTCTTCAAGTTCAATTTTTTCTAAAATCTTTTTTCTCGAAGTTGCTTGTTTACTTTTAGAAGCATTAGCTTGAAATCTAGCGATAAAATCTTTTAATTCTTTAATTTTTTCTTCTTTTTTCTTATTTTGTTCTTTGATTTGTTTTTGTAATAATTCACTTGATTGACGCCAAAAGTCATAATTACCGGCAAAAAGAGTCATTTTTTTATAGTCAATATCAACAATATTAGTACAAACATTATTTAAAAAATGTCTATCATGACTAACAACAATTACACAATTTGGATAATTAATAATAAATTCTGATAACCAATTAATTGCATTTAAATCTAAGTTATTTGTTGGTTCATCAAGAAGTAATACATCAGGATTTTGAAATAAACTTTTAGCAAGTAGTACTTTTACTTTATCGTTATTTTTTAACTCTTTCATTTTTAAATAATGTAAAGAAACATCGACTCCTAAATTAGCAAGTAATAATCCTGCTTCGCTTTCAGCTTCCCAACCATTTAATTCTAAAAATAAGGCTTCAAGTTCTCCTAAACGAATTCCATCTTGTTCACTAAACTCAGTATGGGTATATAATTCATCTTTTTCTTCTTTAATAGCATATAATTTTTTATTACCTCTAATAACAACATCAATAACAGTCTCATTATCATACTTATAATGATCTTGTTCAAGCATTGAAATACGTTCTCCTTTTGGAATAATTACATCACCAGAAGTTGTTTCAATATCACCATTTAAAAGTTTTAAAAACGTACTTTTTCCAGCCCCATTAGCTCCAATTAAACCATAACAAGCTCCATCAACAAATTTTAAATTAACATTTTCAAATAAAGTTTGAGTTCCAAATCTTAGGGAAACATTATTTACTGTTATCATTTTTCACCTCTAAATCTTTTTAATTTTATCACACAAACTTAAAAATACCAAGCTTATTTGTTCATGTATTTAGTTTTTATTTGCATACATAAATTAATTATTAATTTTATGTTAAAGTTTAACTATTAATAGATGATAATTTTATTAATTTTTTAATAATTTTAAATGTAAAATTTTGTAAATCTATAAATTTGTTATTAATATGCTATTATTTTTGTAGTATACTTATAAGGAGGAGTGTATTTATGTATCTATTAACAAAATCAATACTTGCTATAATGTTAGGATTTTTATCTGCAGTAATTTTAGGTTTATTTTTTATACCAATGTTAAAAAGGCTACATGCCGGACAAAGAATTAGTAGTTATGTCTTTGATAGACATAAAACAAAAGAAGGGACACCAACTTTTGGTGGTTTAATTTTCATTATATCTACTTTAGCAGTTGTTAGTTTCTTGCTTTTAACAGGTAAAATGCAATTAACAGAGGATTTAAAGATTGTTTTGTTTGTTTTTATTAGCTACTCGTTTGTAGGATTTTTAGATGATTATTTAAGTTATAAAAAAGGTAAAAATGAAGGCTTAACTACTGTTCAAAAGTTTTTAATGCAACTATTTATTGCTTTAATTGTTTTTTATCTATATATTAAAAATGGCGGTCAAACTAAATTAGTCGTTTCAACTCTTAATATTAATATCGAAATGAAATGGATTTATGGAATATTTATTTTATTTATTCTAATTGGTAGTAGTAATGCTGTTAATTTAACAGATGGTTTAGATGGTTTGGCTGGTGGTTTAGCTGCTATTTCTTTTATTGCTTTTAGCTTGATTTCCTTAATGGTTGGATACATTGATATGGGAATATTTACCTTAGTACTAACCGGAGCTTTGATAGGATTTTTATTTTTTAATGCATATCCTGCTAAAATTTTTATGGGAGATACTGGTTCCCTCGCTTTAGGAGCCGTTATGGGCGTAATTGCCATTTTAACACATCGAGAAGTAACTTTATTGATTGTTGCATTTGTTTTTGTAGCTGAAACATTATCAGTTATTTTACAAGTCATTTGGGTTAAATCTTTTAATAAAAGATTATTTTTAATGACACCAATTCACCATCATTTTGAAAAACTAGGATATCCAGAAGTTGATATTGTTAGAATGTTTTGGCTAGTTGGATTAATTCTTGCTATGGCAGGCATTATCTTTGGTGTATGGATTTAAATAATGTAATATAATGTAATTTAAGTGTTCAAATTACAGATATAAATATATTTTTTAAATCATAAAATGAATTTATATAATTAAATGTTGTAAATTATAAATAAATTTTTATTTGATTTAATATTAAAAGGTGATGGATTTTTTCTCATCACCTTTTAATATTTTTATTTTAAACAACTAACAAAATAATTTTTTATATTAGTTTACTCTGGAAGACTTGGTGTTATAAAACTACAATCATAAGATATATTGAAATAATCAAAAGTATCATTAAATATTATATATGTATTATCAAAATCACAATCATATTTTTTAATTTCAGATATATCAATGTTAAATATTGATTTAAATTCATTAATTGTTATTTTTTTTTGATTATTTTTTTGGGCATAATCATTCAAGTTTTCAATTTTTAAAATATAATCTTTTATTAAATTTGACATTTCATATTTACTAAGTATTGGTTTCTTATCATCAATATTTTTATTTTGCTTTTGAGTATTTAATAATATGGCAATTACAAACAACAAAACAGCCAAGATGAAAAGTATCAAACTTATTAATTTTTTAATTTTACTATTCATAAATTTTCCTCTTCATTAATTTCCAATAAAAGTTATTATAGCATATCCATTTCCTTGTTTTGAATACCCTGAAGTTGGATTACTAGAAACATTTGTATTTGAAATAGTATAGGTAGTTGAAGCAGTACTTGTCTCACATTCATAACAATACATTGATTTAGTTAAGCCATTATATGATATTAATTTAGAGTTACCTATATATGAAGAACCGCCTCCGCCACTTCTATATTTAGAGGGTTTATTTCCGCCTCCACCATAGTAACCACCGCCACCGGCGCCACCATAATAATATTTTTTGGTTCCAGATTCAGTATATTGTGTATTTCCTCCTTTTCCAAATTTACCATTATTAATATATGTTATTCCAGTTTTATCTTCATATTTAACAAATACTGTTTGAATTCCACCAGCTATTGCAATATCCTCTTTTATATTTCCACGATTTCCTTTAATTCCACCTGCATTTCCGCCTGGTCCATTTCCATCACCTGATTCACATTTATCTTTTTTACTTTCCTTGGCACTTTTACCATGATCACAAGTAGCTCCGCCTCCGCCTCCTGCAACTATTAATATTGAACTAGTATTACTAGACAAAGTAGATAATTGCCCAGAAACAGTAGCTATATGAGTAGCACCTCCTCCTGAACCTTGAGAATGAAATCCACCGCTATTATTATTTCCGGTTTGAAGATATACTGTTCCGCCTCCGTTATAACCACCTGCTTTTTTCAATTTACTTGATGCACTTTTCGCAGTTAAAGAACTACCCGCTCCTCCTACATTAACAAACAAAGAATCATTAGCATTCAAATAAACAACTCCAACTGCATATGCACCATATCCACCTACTTTTGTAATATCATAATCACCATCTGTTTTGCCAGCATTACCACCCTGAGCTCCCCAAACCTCAAGTTTATAATAACCGGCTACAGGAGCAGTAAATTTTTGTTCTCCATTTATAAAATCAAAATTTTGAGAAGAAGGCGAAATCGTACATGCTAATTCTTTACTGATTGTTCCATCAGAAAATGCATAATTACTATTAGCATTAACTATTACCTTATAAGTTCCCACATCAGTACCAGTATTATTTACATATGTTACATTGCTTCCTCCACTTGCTAAGGTTTGTTTTGAACCATTATATGTTAAACTATTACAATTTCCTGTTGTTGCAGTTTTAGCCCTATTTATTGTAAATGACTTGGTTGTTCCTGTTAAAGTATAGTTACTTACAGATGCCTGACCACCAGTTACGCTACTTATAGATGCTGTTGAAGTATAAGTTCCAACATTAGTTGCGGTTGTTCTTGTTATATTTATTGTTTCACCACTTACTCCACTGCTCGCTGATGCACTTGGTCCTTGTTTTTTTCCGTTATAGGTGAAAGTTGTTGTGCTTCCCCAATTTACGGCTATTGATTTTTTAGCTATACCACATGTTAATGTTTTAGAAGTTGTTCCATCAGAAAATGCATAGTTGCTATTTGCATTAACAGTTACTGTATAACTTCCAGCATTCGTTCCATATGAATTTACGTATGTTACATTACTTCCTCCACTTGCTAATAATTGACTTGAACCATTATATGTTAAACTTTTACAACTTCCTGTTGTTGAACTTGGATTTCTATTAATTACAAGAACTCCTGTTTTATAATTAATAGTGTAATTGTTAGTTACATTTGTTGATCTTGACATGATTGTAGCT
This sequence comes from uncultured Bacilli bacterium, assembly GCA_944350485.1. Classification (GTDB taxonomy): domain Bacteria; phylum Bacillota_I; class Bacilli_A; order RF39; family UBA660; genus RUG591. Next base: position 15,924 of record CALVPE010000069.1, on the reverse strand, counting down.
GCACTCGGAGTAATAGTTCCAGTTGTTGTTACATTATTAGTTGACGGCGTCAAAGTAACACTAGATACATTATGACCGCTCACTAAATTACTTACTGTTATATAACTTATTCCTTTATTTATGCTTCCTCCATAAGTTATTGTTTGATTTTTAGCAGTAATTGTAATACTTCTTTTATTAATAGTAAAGTTTTTGGTTATTGTACCAGTGTAATTACCCTTTCCAGTTATTGTAACTTTAGCTGTTCCTGCATTAACATTATTTACATAACTTATTTTATATTCTGTTCCATTAACTAATGTTTTTGTTCCATCTTTTACTGTTACTCTTGGTAATTTTGCAGTACCATCATAGGTATAACTAGTTGATGAAAGACTTACAGTCAAACTACTTACATTTTTTGAATTAATTCTAAAATTAACACCTCCTGATAACACTAAATTATAATTGTTTGATAAAAATGCACCATTATTAGTTAAAGCCAAAGTTCCTTTATTAATTACATAACTACCAACATTTTCTCCCGCTGTTCTACTTAATTTTCCTGTAAATTTTGGTGTTTGACCACTTACTTGACCACTATATGTATATGCTAAGATAGGATCAGATGCCCCATATGTTTTAGATTGATTACTATTTGGAGTTACTATTAAATTTTTCTTAGCAATTGAGCATGTTAATGTTTTAGTTATAGATCCATCTGTAAAAGCATAATTACCATTAGCTTTAACAGTTACTGTATAGCTTCTAGCATTCATTCCATATGAATTTACATATGTTACATTACTTCCTCCACTTGCTAATAATTGACTTGAACCATTATATGTTAAAGTCTTACATGATCCAGCTACTGCTGTTGCCTGTCTTTTTATTGTACAAGTAAATGTCTTATCTGTATTAGTTCCATCACTCCAACGATAATTTTCTTTTAATTTAGCTGTTATAGTGTAAATTCCAGCATCTTTACCTTTATTATTTAAAAATATAAAACCAACTGCTGGTGATTTAGTTAAAACTTGTTCATAACCATTATAAGTCAAATTATTACAATATATATCAGTTGTTGGAATACTTGAAGTTTTATATATTTCATAATCAACTTTTTTAGTTTCTTTATTACCGGCATTATCTTCTATATCAACAATTAATTTATATTTTCCCATTTCAAGTTTTTTCGAAATTTCAAATTCATTTAATTTATTATCTTGAATTTGATAAATTTCCTTGTCTTTTTCAAAAGAATACTTTATAGTTTTTATTCCGCTTTCTAAATCTTTTATATTAATAACTTTATTTAAAATATTAATTGTATTATCATTTAATTCTATTTTTATATTTGTATTTTCAATTACTTTATCGCTATCATCAACAATATTAAACTCTGGTTTTTGATTATCTATTTTTATTTCTATTTTTTCACTTGCAGTTCTATTTCCATTTTCGGATACACCATATGCTGTATATGTTCCACTTTTATCTATTTCAACCTTACAACTTTTTGTCTCTTCACCTTCTAATTTACAAGTTTTAACAATATTTTTATTTTTATCTTCTACTTTTATTTCACTTACATCATTAAATGTTTTAAAAGTTAAAGTTACATAACCATTAATATAAGTGTTTTCACGATATAATTCTTTACTATCTTTAATTGTAGCTATCATTTTTAAGGAATAATCTATTTCCCCAAAACAAGCTTTATTCTCGCTTTGATATTCAGAACAAACTAAACATACATAGTAATTTACTTTATCTACACTATTCTTATAAGCTCCGACATATGTATTAGTTAAATCACAAGACTTTCCTTCACGATCTACAACTTCTTTTATATATTCTCCAGCTTGCAATTCTCCTAAATTTACTTTTGTAGCATTTCCAAACAACTGAGGATTTTTATCTTTGTTATAAGTATAATATTCCCCTCCTGCTTGCATCAAAGTTTGCTCTATTCCTTGATAATATGCTTTTTTTAAATAATTACTTACTCCTATATAAGCTACACTTACTATTCCTAAAACTATTCCTAATATTACAAATACTCCTAATAATTCTACTAGAGTAAAGCCTTTTTTATTTTTCATCTTATCTCCTAGTATAATATAGTTAGCTAATTTTCAAAAGCCTAACATATTACATCCTTTCTTTAAATTTTATATTTCTTATACTATGTTCTAATATTATCAAATTTTGACCAATCTTAAAAAGACTAAAGTTACAATTTCCTTTTTAATTAATTATAAATTTATCTCCTATAAGATTACAAAAAATAAAACTAATAAAATAAATACTTATTTTTTTAAAAAAATTTAGATAAATTTAAATTTCATATATAATCAAATTTTTAAAAAGTATATTATCCAGTCTTTTAAATATGCCAACTTTTATTATTATACATATATTCTATATGATATATCGCTTACCTATTATTAGATTATTATAATTGGATTCTATCTTACAAAAAAATTATAACAAATTTTAGAAAATTTGTACATATGAAAATTTAATAAAAACAATAAAAAAAGCTAAATTATCTTGTAATATTAGCTTCATTTAAAATCTCATCTTGTAAAGAAAACATTATTTTTTCATCTTCTTTTTCCATATGATCATATCCTAGTAAATGTAATAGTCCATGAAGAGCCAAAAAACACAATTCCCGGGTTAAGGAATGCCCATACTCACTTGCTTGACCAACAGCCTTATCGTAAGAAATATAAATATCACCTAAAACTCTTTCTTTAGGGTTAAAAGTTTTATCATCTTCAAGAGCAAAACTAATAACATCCGTTTCCTTGTCAATACCTCGATACTCTTTATTTAACTTCTGAATATAATTATTATTAACAATAATAATATTAAATTCTACTTTTTTAATTTCTAATTTCTTTAAACCAATTTTTAAAACTCTTTTTATTTCTTGCAATTCTTTTTCTAAATCAAGTTCTACTTCTTTAAATAAACCAATTTTCATAAACACCTCACATCATCCTATATAAAAGAAAAACCATTCCAATAATAATTAAAATTTCTAAAACAACACTTAACATCTTTCTTGACATCTTCTCAGTTAAATAATCTAGTAATTTATAAACAAAATAACCAAGCATTCCTCCAACTAAATTTAATAAAATATCATCAACATCAAAGCATCTACCAATTAAAAGTTGCACTCCTTCAATAGTTAAAGAAATTATTAAAGTTAAAGTAAAAGCGATTCTTTTTTTATCAAGTTTCAAAAAATATGAAGTAAAAAATCCATATGGAGCAAATAGTAAAATATTACCAACAATGTTTCGATAAAATAAATTAGAGCCAATATGATATCTTGTTAATTCTTTAAAAGGAATAAAATTATTACCATAAGAAATAACATCTTGCTCGGTTACAACTTGAAATAACATCAAAAGATAAACAATAAATAATAATCCTAATAACTCTTCATATAAAGTAAATCTTGTTTTATTCTTAATAATATAAGTTATACGAATTGAAATGACTGCAACCATCATAATAACTGCAATTGGCCAAGTTGTTTCCATTAAGTTAAATAAATCATCAGTTAATTTAAACATAACGTCTCCTTTTTTTATTGGTCTTCTTTTTCTTTTAAAATAATATCTTGATAAGCCGTAATATTTTCATAAACTTTAAAGAAAACATCTATATCTATTGTACTATTATTTAAAACAATTTTCAATTTTTTTTGATCTAATATTTTACTATCTTCCGGTAAAGTTTTTAAAATATTTTCTTTAGCAACATCCATTGCTTTAATAATAGCTTCTTCATTAGTTAAAATATTATCTTCTAATTTAATTTCTCGAGCTTTAATATAACTTAATTTAAAAGGTAAAAATTTATGATAAATTAATTTTGTTTCTAATATATCTTCTTGCTGATATTTTTTATTAAAAAAATCAATTTCTTTATTATTAAGAGTTAAAGTTATTCTATTTGAAGTTTTTCCAGTATAAGTTTTTTCATAATAAGCAACAGGATAGGAGACATGGACATTATACCAAGTTTCCCCGTAAATTGTTGCCTTAGCAACTACTTGATCAACAACCTCTTCATTATGGATAATATTACCACTAACAATAACATCCCCCTTTTTAACATAATCATTTAATTTTTTCACAATGCTACCAGTTGTAGCATCTATTTTTAAAATAATTGCATTTTTTAAAGCTACAACATCTCGTGGTTTTAAATCTTCTTCTTTAGGACTTAAAATTCTTTTTTCTAAATTAATAACATACTTAGAACCTATCCTTGTTATTTCTAACCATTCTAGCTTATCTTTATTATTTTCTAAGATTTCTTTTTTTATTTTTTCTTTTTCCTGATAACTTTTAACAAATTGATATTTTTTTAAATTATAACTTGATAATTCTTTAAAAACTAAATTCTTAAGTTCTAGATCATTTGTTTTAATTTCGATTTCTAAAATAAGATTGGATAAAAAAATAATTAAACTTAACCCTAGTAAAAACATTATAAAAATAATTTTATTTTTTTTAAAATTATTTAAATAAGAATATAAACCTTTATAGCCAACTAATTCTAAATTATATATTTTAGTTAATTTTTTTATTTTTTCATAATTATTTTTATCTAAATATATATAATAAACTTCTTTTTTCTTTTTAACTTTTTTAATTTGAAGATGATATCTTAAAATTTTTTTAAAATATTTACTTTCAATTTTAATAATATAAAGGGTCTGCATATTCACCTACATTTCAATTGATTTAATTTGTCCTTGGATTAAAATTTCTTCATCTAGTAACTTTAATAAAGTTAAGTTTGATCCTTTGATAGTAATAGTTCCTGATTCTTTTTTTAAAATTATTTTATCTTCATCTAAAAGTAAAATATCTTTATAGTTTAAAACATGAACTTGATTATTAAAATAAGTAATTTTTAACTCTTGATTATTTAAAAATTCTTTAATTCGTTTCATATTAAATTTTATTAAAAAATAGGTAAAAAAGAACATTGACCTTGCTTATTTCTTATGTTAGTATTAAATGTAGGTGGTTTTATGAAACGTGATTTATATATTGATTGTGATGGAGTTATTTATAATACAATTGATTATGCTTTTCAAAATATGAAAACTTTAGGAATAGATGTTACTAATCAAGATGCTATTACTAATTATTTTAAAAATTGTAATTGGGTGCAATTAATTCGAAATGGTGGTCAAATTAATAATAGTTGTCAAAAAATTGTTAATTTAAAAAGAAGTAATTTATTTAGAAATGTTGCAGTTGCTACACATCATTGTTCTTTTATAGAAAGTCAGATAAAAAATACTGAATTTGAAAAAGAATTAGAAAATATTCAAATTTTTAATATTCCTAAAAAAATACCTAAACATTTTGCTTTAAATGCCAGAGGTCATATTTTAGTTGATGATGCCCTTGAAAAAATAATTGGTTGGATAAACGATGGAGGTTATGGTGTTTTATTTAATCAAAGCGCTGAAGGTCTTTCTTTTCCTAGTTATCATCAACCTTATTTTATTACAAATGATTTAAGTGATTTAATAGTAATAAATAATTTTATAAATTATAATTTAGAGGAAGAAAAAAAATTAAATAATTCTAAACGAATTAATTTAATAAGAAGATAGGAGTAAAAATGGTTATAACAGTTAAAGTCAGTGAAAAGACAAAAAAACAAATGGTTGAATACTTTGATGATTTAAAGAGAATTAAAACCCCACAATATGCTTTATTTCAAGCTGATGATGGGGATACCGTTGTAACTTTGTACAGTTCTGGAAAAGCAGTTTTTCAAGGTAGAGATGCAGATTTAGCTAGTAGTTTTTGGATTGAAACTGAGAAAATTAATTCTGGAACTGTTAGTTACACTAATTCAGAGAAAAAAGAAAAAAAAGTTGAGAAAAAGGAAAGAGCTGAAATTAATACTAATAAATATTTAAATGTCAATTCCGTTGGTTCTGATGAAGTTGGGACTGGGGATTACTTTGGCCCAATTGTTGTTACAAGTTCTTATGTAAAAAAAGAAGATGTTAGTTTTTTAAAAGAATTAGGAGTTACTGATAGTAAAAAATTATCTGATGAAAAAATTTTAGAAATTGCTCCTCTTATAGCTAAAAGAATTAAATATCGTAGCTTAATTTTAAATAACTCTGATTATAATAAATTTCATCACGAATATAATATGAATAAAGTTAAAGCTATCATGCATAATAAAGTTCTATATCAAATTATGAAAGAAGAAAAACCTCTTGTTGATTATATTATTGTTGATGAATTTGCTAGAGAAAATAAGTATTATGAATATTTAAAAGATAATAAATTTATTCAAAAAGGAATTACTTTTATTACCAAAGCTGAAGATAAGAATATGGCAGTTGCTAGTAGTAGTATTATAAGTCGATATTTATTTTTGAAAGAGTTTACCAAACTTAGTAAAACTTTAGAAATAGAATTACCAAAAGGAGCAGGTTTAGAAGTTGATAAAGTTGGTAAAGAAATTGTTCAAAAATATGGAATTTCAAAATTAGAAGAAATAGCTAAGTTAAATTTTAAAAATACTGATCGCATTATTAATAATAATTAATTTTTAAAACTGAATAAAAATAATAATTTTTACTCAGTTCTTTTTTTTGGATATTTTTAGTTTTAATAAAAGAAAACTTTCCTTCAATTTATTTTTAAAATTTTACAATCTATTCTTTTTATATATAAAATCACTGGTAATAATACTTAGAAAAGAAAGCAACAAATAATCAAAAATATTTCTAAAAAATAATGACAAAGAAAATGAGATATATTTATTATATAAAATATATATTAAATAATAGAAAACAATTCTTGAAAAAACCATAAATATAAGAAATATAATTATTTTTAAGAACAAATAATTATTTTTACTTAAACGCAAGAATACAAATTCACACGATGCATTATAATCATAAAAATAAAAAGAATATGCTAAATAAATAGATAAACAAATTTGATATATTACTAATAAAACAACTAAAAAATTAGAATTTTTAAAATTATTTATAAATAGTAAATTAATTATATCTGACTTTTCAAAAAAATTTGTTTCAACATTTTGAAAAACAATTAGAAAATATATAAATAATAATAAAACAAAAGGTAAACATAATTTGAAAAAACTATTCTTAATAATAATTTTCAAAACTTTTATTTCATATTTCATAAATCACCTTTTATATCATAATTTTTTAATAAAATAATTATAAACGATAGTATAAATAATTGAATCATACTTCCAGCTAGTTCTAAATAGATATTTGAACATGGCAATTTAATCAAATAGTAACTATAAATTATTGGTAATTGAAAAATACCATTAATAATCTTTGATTGATTAGCAAACAAATTTGCAACAGGTATAACAATCATTAGTAACAAAGATAATATTTTATTAAAATTATAATTACAAATATAAAAAACTATTACAGATATTAAAAAAATAATAATTGTTTCTCTTAAAATATATATAATTAAATAAAAAGGTAGAAGAATATTATAATATTCATGATTAATCATCTCAAAGTTAAAATGGGATTTTAACATGGAAACAATTAAAATAAAAGAAAAACTAATAATAAGTAGTAAAGCAATAAAAAGTAATATATTTTTTAACAAAGTTTTAAGGAATAAGCTATAATTTTTATAACGACTCATAAATAAATAATTTTTAAATTTTGAAGAAATGTAAAATATATTATATACAATAACAGAAAATAGCAATAAATAATGCATTTGATTAGTTAAAATATTGTATAAAACACTCCAAAAGTTTTTATTCTGAAAATATGAAATAATTCCAATTAAATCAGAAACAAATATTATAAAAATACTTATTATTATATTTTTATATCCAAGAACTATTTTCAAATCTAAAAAATCATTATTTGCTTTCAACATTTTATTTTTCAACAACATATCCATTATCAAAATAATAAATTTTATCACATATTTCATTTAAATCATCAATAATATGACTTGATAAAATTACTATTTTTCCTTGTTCTTTTAATTTTAATAAATATTTTTTTATTTTTTTTACAGATATATCTTCAATTCCGTTAAAAGGTTCATCTAAAATTATAACTTTTTGATTTTCCATAATTGCTTGAGCAATACCTAATTTTTGTTTCATGCCTAAAGAATATTTGTTAAAAATCTTATCTTTTTGATCTAATAAATTAACTACTTTCATTGCTTCCAATATTTGATTATCGTCTGCTACTTTTTTTATACTTGCTAATAATTTTAAATTGTCGTAACCACTCATATCAGCAAAAAAACTTGGTCTTTCAATTAAAGCACCAACAAATGGTGGAAAATCATTTTTAAAATTATATATCTTATTATCGTACAAAATAGTCCCACTTGTTGGTAAATATAAGCCACAAAGTAATTTTAAAAAAACACTTTTGCCTGATCCGTTTCGACCATGAAGGCCATAAATATTACCATCTAAAAATTTTAAGTTAACATCGTTTAAAATAATAATATTTTTAAATTCTTTCATTAAATTTTTAACTACTATTTCCATTTAATACCTCCTTTAATTATTTTTTTCACAATCAATAATCAATTTTTCTTTATTGTGATATGCCATATACATCACTAGATAAGAAATAAGTAAACATATACAATTAAAAGAAAATAAACTAACCAAACCATGTGAATATTCATCAACGTTAAAACTAAATAAATTCATAATATTAAAAACCAAACCAGCATCGTAATTTCCTAATATTTTACCAAAAAAAATTGATTGAACAACTATTTCTAAAAATATTTCTATTCCGATTATAATTAAAAACGATTTAATTACTGCTAAAAAATAATTATGTTGTTTTCTTATAGCAATTAATGCAATATTTAAATAAAATATGGTAAATATAAGGATATTTAATAGATAAAGAAAAATAAACATCGGGACATTATCCATTAAACTCTTTTTCCAACTCATACCAGAATTAATAAGAGTCTCCGAATCAAAAGTTGAATTAATCATGCAAACTCCAAAAATTAACAGCATAATTGCTACCCAAAACCAACAATATCGATACATCTTAAAAATCAATTTTCGGATAAAATGCGAATATTTTTCTCTCTCTAACACAGAAATTACAACTCTATCTTTAAATACATTAACAACTTTATAAATTGATACAATAAAAATAATCAAACTAGCAACTATATTAAAATAACCAATAACATCAAGATAAGAAGAGGCAAACTTAACATAAAAGTTTTGACTTTGAATAACATAATCATTATTCATAATCTTTTCGCAACTTTGTTTTGCTTCATCTTGGGTTATATTTTCAATATTATTTATACAATACTTCTTTGTTTTTTCAATTATTTTAATTTCACTAGTGATATTTTTGTTATTAATAAAAAATATCTGCCCCGCAACTACAAAACCTAACAATAAAAAAATTATAACTAACAAATTTTTTCTAAATACCTTTTTCATAAAACTCCACTAAAATAATAATAAATAAAGAGTTTGTTATATAACTACCTAAACATTAATATACCAAGTACCATATGTATATGTGGTTAATAATGTATAATCATATCTAGCCCTTTCCAAATGGTAATCGCCTTCATTGGGAATAACTTCCTAAACTAACAGTCTGACCCATTTGAGTAGTAATAAATGCTCGTTGATCAGTTCCGGATTTTAACTTTACGCCAATTCTACATGAAGAGCAAGGATTAGTAAGTGGTGTAAATGTTTCTCTATTATATACACTTTGTAAAATACCAAAGGTGTTTTTAATATAAATATTAGCTGCAACATAATTATTATATTGCAAATCGTTTCTTATAATTTGAACTTGATCTGGTGAGTCATATGTTTCAAAAAATACATCTCCTATCTACATATTTTTATATTCAAACTCTCTATACATATTTTAACAAACAAAAAATTATACATTTATATATTTATTATAGCACATAATAGATATATATTAAAAAAATATTTTTTTCTGTAAAAAATTAATGTAAAAAGTCAGAATTTTAGTCAAAATATTTATTTTTATGTCGTAATGATCTAAAATAAGACATAAAAACAAAAAATATTAGTAATATAATTAATTTTTATATTAAGTATAAAAATTAACTATAAAAATGCGACTACCAAAAATAGTCTTTTTCTATATGCTTTGAATGTTCTGAAAATAAAATTTCAAAATTTTAATATATAAAGTAATAAATAAAAAAGTACTAATTTTAATAGTACCTCTAATTATCTAATTCAAACTCAAAAGAAAGTCAAATTTCTTTTAAAAATATTTCAATTTAGAATTTTCTATTTCTTAAAAATGGAGGAAAATCATATTCGGAATCATCATCATCGTCATCATCATCCATAATTGTAATTTCTTTATTTAATTTTGTGGTTTGATTAACTGCTTGTTGATCATAAATAGAATTTTGTTTTTGATTTTTACTCTTATCAAAACCAGTTGCAATTACAGTTACAATTACTTCGTCGGTTAAATTTTCATTGATAACAGAACCAAAAATTGTGTTAATATCATTATTAGAAGCACTTCTAACTACTTCAGCTGCTTGCTCAGCTTCAAATAAAGTTAAATTCACACCACCGGTAATATTAATAATAGCATCAGTTGCTCCAGTAATCGATGTTTCAAGAAGTGGTGAAGAAACCGCTTGTTTAGCAGCTTCAATTGCTCGATCTTCTCCCATACCGATACCAATTCCTATAATTGCATTTCCGGATTTTTCCATAACAGCTTTCACATCAGCAAAGTCAAGATTAACAAGACCAACCACCGCGATTAAATCAGAGATTGATTGAACTCCTCGACGTAAAACATTATCAACTTCCTTAAAGGCTTCAAGAAGTGGTGTTGATTTATCAATAATTTCTCTTAATCTATCATTTGGAATAACGATTAAAGTATCAACATGTTTTTTTAATTCTTCAAGGCCAGCCATAGCATTTTCCATTCTTCTTTTCCCCTCAAAAGTAAATGGCTTTGTTACAATGGCAACCGTTAAAGCACCTAATCCTTGGGCAATTTCAGCAATAATAGAAGCGGCTCCAGTTCCTGTTCCACCTCCCATTCCACAGGTGATAAAAATCATGTCAGCTCCTTTTAAAGCTTCTTCAATTTCTTTTTTTGATTCAACAGCTGATTCACGCCCTACTTCAGGTTTTCCTCCAGCTCCAAGTCCATCAGTTAACTGTTTTCCAAGCTGAATTTTAACATCAGCTTTTGACTTACTTAAAACTTGATAATCGGTATTAGCAACAATGAATTCAACTCCTTTAACACCTGTTTCTATCATTCGATTGACGGCATTTCCGCCTCCTCCACCAACACCTATTACCTTTATCTTGGCTAATTGATCCATTTCTAATCCACTAAGCATATTCTCTCCTCCTAATTCTTTAAGTAAGCTTCCAATTTATTTAGCAAATTATTCCTCGTGCTTACCTTTTTTTTCTTTGCTGTTAATATATTTATATCTTCTTCATTAAACATTTCATAAATTTGATCTCTTGATTTAGCTTTATAAACAAAATATTTTATTAAACCTAAACTAGTTGAATAAATATTATTTCTAACGCCTAAATTTGTCATATTTGAAACAATACAATCACTGGCAAATTCATTTTCTACTAGATAAGGAAAACCAACTAAATTGGTAATCCCCCCAGTTATAATTATATAACTAATTTCCCTATTTGTTAAGTTATTTATCTCATTCTTGACACTTTTTAGTATTTCATTTAAACGAGCCTCAATTATTTGACTAACTTCAAATTGATTTATATTTAAAACTTCTGAATTAATATTAGTAACTTCTAAAAAATTATTATTATCTGCATATTTACTACAACTGACGGCAAATTTTTCTTTTAAATTAATAGCTTCTTTTTTATCAATTTGATAAATATAACTAATATCTTTATCAATTTTATTGCTTCCAATTGGTAAAATACTTCCCTTTAGTAAAAGTCCTTTATTAAAAATAGCAATTTCACATTTGGAATATCCTAAATTTACTACTACTCCTAGTTTAGATTTGGTATCTAAATTACTATTTTCAAAGTAATCTCCAACAATTCCATAAGTAATATCTAAAACTTCTATTCCTAATTCTTGAAATAATTCAAAATAATCATACAAATATTTTCTTTCAATACTACTAACGGCACAGCGGACTTTCAAATTATTAGCTGTTAAACCTTTAGGATCAACTACTTGAAGTTCAGAATCTATTTCAAAAACAATTGGTTCTAAATATAAAACCTCTTTATCTTTATTAACATTTTCATAAACAGTATTATTGATGATTTGTTGAATATTATTACTTGTAACTACTCCATCAATCACAAGTTCACCTGTTTCTATAGATGTGTTAACTAAAAATAAAGGAAAACTTAAAAAAACTTTTTGAATAGAAACCCCTAAATCATTATTAATATTAGTGATTGCTTCTTCTAAGCTTTTTAAAGCTAAAACTTTATCTTTAATAACTCCTTTTTTGATACCCATACTTCTAACACTAGTAGATGCTAAGATATAAAATTTATCATTTAAATACTTAGAAACAACTATCTTGATAGAATTACTTCCAATATCAACACTTGTATATATCATCTGACACCTACCTTATAAATATAATTATACATAATTTATAATTTTTTTCAAGAAAAACAAGGTATTTATATAAAAAAAGTTAAAGCTTAGTCTTTTTTTTATTTTCTTTTAAATAATAATTAATACAAAAATAAAAAGAATGACATTTATTTATCATTCCTTTTACTAAAAATTAATATTATTTAATATTTAATAATTTACTTTTGAATTTTATCTTTTAAAGCAGCTTGTGCAGCAGCAAGACGTGCTATTGGAACTCTAAATGGAGAACAAGATACATAAGTTAAACCTATATTATGGCAGAACTCAACACTTGATGGTTCACCACCATGTTCACCACAAATACCAAGTTTAATATTTGGACGAGTACTTCTTCCCTTTTCACATGCCATTTTAACTAGTTGACCAACACCATCTTGATCTAATTTAGCAAATGGATCAAATTCATAAATTTTATTTTGATAATAGCTATCTAAAAATTTACCAGCATCATCACGACTGAAACCAAAAGTCATTTGAGTTAAATCATTAGTTCCAAATGAGAAAAATTCAGCTTCTTCAGCTATTTTATCAGCAAGTAAAGCTGCTCTTGGAATTTCAATCATCGTACCAATATGATATTCCATGTTAGAATTCTTTTCTTTTTTAACAAGTTCAGCTGTTTCGATAACAACATCCTTAACGAATTTTAATTCTTTCTTTTCGCCAACAAGTGGAATCATAATTTCAGGAACAATTGTAAATCCTTCTTCTTCTGACACTTCAATAGCAGCTTCCATTAAAGCACGTGTTTGCATACGAGCAATTTCTGGATAAGTTACAGCTAGACGGCATCCACGATGTCCCATCATTGGATTAAATTCATGAAGTTCAGCACATTTTTCTTTTAAATGTTCAACAGATACACCCATATCTTTTGCTAAACTAACGATATCTTCTTCAGCTGTTGGTAAGAATTCATGTAAAGGTGGATCTAAATAACGAACTGTCATTGGTAAGCCTTTTAGAGCTTTATACATAGCTTTGAAATCACCTTTTTGGAATGGAATTAATTCATTTAAAGCAGCTTCTCTGTCTTTAACAGTTTCAGATAAAATCATACGACGAATTTTTGGAATTCGATCTTCTTCGAAGAACATATGTTCAGTACGGCAAAGACCAATTCCTTCAGCTCCAAGTTCAACTGCCTTCATAGTATCTCTTGGATTATCAGCATTAGTACGAACTTGTAAACGACGAACTTCATCAGCCCATTTCATAATACGACCAAAATTACCAGTTACACTCGCTTCAACCGTTTTAATATCACCCTTATAAATTTTTCCAGTTGTTCCATCAAGAGAAATATAATCTCCTTCATGGAAAGTATAACCACCTAAAGTAAATTCTTTAGCTTCTTCGTTCATGTGAATATCGCCACATCCTGAAACACAACAAGTTCCCATACCACGAGCAACAACAGCAGCATGAGATGTCATTCCACCACGAACAGTTAAAACACCTTGACTAGCTACCATACCCTCAATATCTTCTGGAGTAGTTTCTAAACGGACTAAAATAACTCTTTCACCACGTCCACCTTTGCCAGCAGCTTTAGCATCTTCAGCTGTAAAATAAACACGACCAGCAGCAGCACCAGGTGAAGCAGGTAAAGCGGTTCCAATTACTTCTCCTTTTTTTAACTCATTTGCATCAAAAGTTGGATGTAATAATTGATCTAAACTTTTAGCTTCTAAACGTAGTAAAGCTTCTTCTTTAGTTATTTTTCCTTCATCAACTAAATCACATGCTATTTGAATAGCAGCATGGGCAGTTCTTTTACCATTTCTAGTTTGTAAGAAGTAAAGTTTACCTTCTTGAATAGTAAATTCCATATCCTGCATATCTTTATAATGATCTTCTAATTTATTAGCAATTTCAATAAATTCAGCATAACATTCTGGTAAATCTTCTTGAAGTTTAGAAATTGGTTGTGGAGTTCTAACACCAGCAACAACATCTTCACCTTGAGCATTAATTAAGTATTCACCAAAAATACCTTTTTCACCAGTTGACGGATTACGTGTAAATGCAACACCAGTTCCTGATGTATCACCCATATTACCAAATACCATTGATTGAACATTAACGGCAGTTCCCCAGTCTCCAGGAATATCATTCATACGACGATATACAATTGCTCTTGGATTATCCCAAGATCTAAATACTGCTTTAACTGCACCCATTAATTGTTCTTTTGGATCTTGTGGAAATTCTTCCCCATTCATATGATCAGCATAAACTTTTTTAAATCTTTTAACTAATTCTTTTAAATCTTCAACTGTAAGCTCAGTATCGTATTTAACACCTTTTTCAGATTTTACTTCATCAATAATCTTTTCAAAAAAAGATTTATTAACTTCCATAACAACATCTGAATACATTTGAATAAAACGACGATATGAATCATAAGCAAATCTTGGATTATTAGTTTTTTTAGCAAATCCTTCAACAGCTACATCATTTAAACCTAAATTTAAAATAGTATCCATCATACCTGGCATTGAAGCTCTTGCTCCACTTCTAACTGATACAAGTAATGGATCTTCATTATCACCAAATTTTTTACCTTGAATATCTTCTAATTGTTTTAAATATTCAAATATTTGACTTTCTATTTCTTCACTTATCTTTTTACCATTTTCATAGTAATTAGTACAAGCTTCTGTAGTTACCGTAAATCCTTGAGGTATTGGAAGACCTAAGTTAGTCATTTCAGCTAAATTAGCACCTTTTCCACCTAAAAGATTACGCATATCTTTGTTTCCTTCTTTAAAGGAATAAACATATTTCATATAATCCTCCTAACGCTATATATTATATAAAAAAAAAAATGTATTTTCAACATTTTTTTACCCATTTTACAATTAATGACAACTAGTTTATAAAACTTCGAATAAAAGTAAATATAAAGCACTTAAACCATTAAATAAATTTGATATAATAAACAAACATTTACTTATTTTATAACAATCTTATTATTGATTCCAACAAGACCAAAAATTAGCTGCATCTTCAGTGTTTACATCAGAAAAAACTTTAGGTACTAAATTAATTATTAATTCCACTAACGTAGGAACTAAGAAAATAACGACCGCATATATTAATCTCTTAATAGCTTTAGTCTGAGCACCCTTTTGAGCTTTTTCATCTCCAGTTGTCATAGCTTTAAACATATCAATTGAAATCAATACAATAAGAACTAA
>CALVPE010000068.1 GCA_944350485.1 uncultured Bacilli bacterium | reverse complement strand
AATATTTGTAATTATAATACCAAGTGCAATAATGTAAAATTAAAAACAACTTCTCAATTAGGTTATGGTTTAGCTAAAGCTAATAGTCTATTAGATGGTAAAAATATACCAAGTAATGCTAAAAAATATATTGTATTATTTGGAGATGGTAGATATTGGTATCCTAAAGATACTTTTTGGAGTAAGAATCAAACTTGGAGTAAGAATAATCTTACTGGTGTGGATAGAAATGAAGATATAAAATATTTGGGAAATAATTATGTAACTTTTCAAAAAGACCATATTGTTGCTAATAATATATCTATTTATGGAATTAGATATCAGGGTGGTTCTAGAGATGATAGTTATAATACTAAATATACTAAAGTAACTTATTGCAAAAAGAACAAAGAATGGGAGAAGATGTTTGCTGATATTAAATTTAAAAATTATGGTGAAGCAGATGATGCTCATATGAAGTGTATTGTTGGAAACAATTATTACGCTGCAGATGAGGCTTCAGAGTTTACTTCTAAATTTTTAGAAGTTGCTAGTAATATAACTAATGATCCAACTATTGATAAAACAACTATTTCTTCAGAATTAGTTGATAACATTGGCCCATCATTTTCTTTAGTTAATTCTTCTAATAAATTCTTTAAAGATGATTTAGGCTCTTTTGATCAAAATGGTAAAACAGTGGGACCTTTTAGTATTGAAATAGATCCTTACAGTGAAACAGGTTGGCATGTAACAAATTCTAGCTTCTCAATTAATTATACAAATGAAAATGGTGAATCTAAAAAAATAACATGTAATATAAATCCAGAAGTTTATTGGGTGCAGCAACAATTAAAAATAAAATCTTGTAGTGGTGTAGCAACTTCGGATACAATAAAATCTGGAGATAGTGATGAGTATGGATATTATGAAAAAACATGTTATGAAGGTTATTTAAAGGATAACAAATATTATAATGGTTTTTCTGCTAATATAAAAATAAATAATTTAGCAAATGGTGTAAATAGTTTTAATATTGGGGCAGGGCTTGGTTTTCCTGCTAGTATAAATGTTAGTACCAATATAACATGTCAATATAAGTTTGATTATGAAAAATTCAATCAAGATTATGCAAATGTTGTAGCTAGTTTAAACAATACTAAAGATCCTAAAGAAATAGCAAGTTTAACCAAAAAAAGAGATAATATGAATAAAATTTTAGATAGTTATATCGAAATTTCTTTATATGATTTAGAAAAATATCAAGATAGATTTACTAAACAATCTGCTATGTTAAGAGTTGAATATGATAAATCGAATGAAATTGATACTTTACCTTTTATTAATAACGGTAATCCAATTGCTAATCTTAATTGTCAAGATAAGCAAGTATTAACTATTAATAATAAAAATGTTGTTGTAAATAGGAATTGTACTTTATCAATTTCTAAAGAAATGGAATTAGAAAATAGTTGTCTTGATATGCAAACTGGAGAAAAGACAAGTTGTAATGATTCAACAACTCAAATAATAGGTGGTAATAAATTTTATACTAATTTAAAAGAAAAAAGCGGCAAGATTTACGTTGATTTTCTAAATGCCGGTTATTCATCTTCATTAAATATAAAAACAGAAGATTGTAGTTATAACTCAGGAGAATTAAAATTAATATATCGTTCAATTAATCTAAATGATCCATTTAATCAAAATTATGGAAAACGAGAAATTGGTAAAAATTATTTAAATAATAGGTATAATTTTGTAAATATTATTAAAAATGATATTTGGTCAAAAAATTATGCTTATCAATATACAATGAGTAAAACTAATATTGATAATATAAAAAATGATACTAATGAAGATGGTTTAAATAGCTATCTTGGAAAAGAATGTTATTTTAATTCAAGTAATAAATATGTTTGTGAATTTACAAGAAGTGGCACTGATGGTTATGAAGCTAGAGATTTCTTTAGTGAAGTAAAAATTAATCAATAAAATTGAAATATAGCTTGCTATACTTTAATCTTTATTATATAATAAATTATATAAAGTAGGAGGTGTAATTACGAAAACAGCAATGTGGGCATTTTTCATCTTTGTTTTAGGCATTGCAGGTGTTGTATTAATGAATATTTTTGGTAATTTGACAACTACCAATCAACAAGATTACACATTGATTAAAAATACTGTTGAGGCTGCTATGTATGATTCAATTGATATAGCCTCGTATCGCTCGGGTTTTTATCTTTGTATTAAACCAGGAGTTGATATTAGCAATACTATTAATTTTACTAGCAAAGATAAATATGATTTATATTTAAATACGTTGAATTTTAATATTAATAGTGTTCGTAATAATTATAGTAGATGTGATTATTTAGTTGGAGAAGTTAAATTAAATGCTGATGTTTTTACTGAAAGTTTTTTAAGAAGATTTGCTAATAATATTAATAATAATAAAAGTTATCGCGTAACTATTCAAGAAGTTATAGAATATCCTCCTAAAGTAAGTGTTCGAATAGATACATATGATACTTACAATAGTCAAGGTTCAACGGAGTTAGAGTTTGAAGAAGGGGATTTTAATATTCGCAATCAAATAGATGCGATTTTTGAAGAAAAAAAGTGAGTAAAAAGGAGATTTTATGAAAAAGTTAAAACAAATTTTATCAAATAAAAATACAGTTACATTTATAGCCGCTATTTTAATTGTCTTGGTGTTATATTTTTTCTATAATTGGAGAGTAAATGAAGCAACTAGTCCAATTAGAGTTCCATATGCTAATCAAAATATTAATCCAAGAACTAAAATTACTAATGATATGATTTCTTGGGTGGAAATTCCAAGTACTTCTATTAAAGGTAATGTTATAACAAAAGAAAGTGACTTAATTAATTATTATACTAATGTTAATTCCGTTATTCCATCTGGAAGTTTGTTTTATAAATCACAAGTTGTAAGACAAGAGGAATTACCTGATTCGTTTTTAATAGATGTTCCAGATGGTTATGTTGCTTATAACTTTTCAGTTAATGTTAGTACAACTTATGGTAATTCGATGTATCCTGGTAATTATGTTGATGTTTACTTTAAAGGAATATCTGATGATGGTTTATTAATGGTTGGAAAATTAATTGAAAATGTAAAAATATTAGCTGTTAAAGATTCATCAGGACGTCATGTTTTTGAAACAAGTGATGCTGATCGTAGTCCTAGTCAAATTATTTTTGCTGTAACTAAAGAAATTCATTTGTTATTAAGAAAAGCAGAATATATTAAAGACGTAGAAATTATTTTAGTTCCTTCAAATGTTTCCGTAACAGTTGAAGATGAAGATAAAATTACAATTAATGTAACTAGTGATACTATTAAAGAATATATTGAATCAAGATCAGTTTATATTGATGAAAATGAGATTACTCAACCAACAGAGTAGGTGAGTTATGAATCAAAATATAAATGCCTATGAATTAAACTCAATGAATAATGAAAACAAAACTAACACAGAAATAAATGCTAATTTGTTTTCAAGTATTGATTTTGGTCCTTTAACTGAATATTTAAATGATGATAATATAACCGATATTTCTTATAGTAATAATGGTCAAGTTTGGCTAAAATCTTTAGATAAAGGAGTATATCGCGTTGAAAATACGACTATAAATAATGAATTAATGGAAAAAATTGCTTTTCAATGTGCTAATATTATGGGGAAAACCTTTAATATGGCTAGTCCTTTACTTGATAGTGAATCATCAGAACTCCGTATGAATTTTGTTCATGATTCAATTGCTAGAAATGGTATTGCCGCTGTATTTAGGAAAACTCCTGCTAAAATTCGTTTAAAAAAGGATAAAATAATTGAAGAAAAATATATTACTTTGGGTATTCACGATTTTTTAATAGAATGTGTAAGAGGTCATTGTAATATCATTGTTAGTGGTGAAACTGGCAGTGGTAAAACCGAATTAGTCAAATATTTAGCTAGTCATACTAAAGAAAATGAAAAAATAATTACGATAGAAGATACTCTAGAACTGCATTTAGATGCTATTTTTCCAAATCGTGATATCGTTTCAATGAAGACTAATAATATCGCATCTTATAGTGATGTTTTAGTTGGATGTATGCGTCAAAATCCAAAATGGATATTATTATCAGAAGTAAGATCAGCAGAAGCTGTAACTGCTGTTCGTAATTCAATTTCATCAGGACATAACATTCTTTCAACTATTCATGCTGATAAGGCTTCGAGTATTCCTTATCGTATGTATAGTTTGCTTGAAAGTAATATTGATGTTGAACAATTCATGACAACCATTTATCGTTATGTTCAACTTGGTGTTCATGTTAGAGCCAGATATGATAAAGTAACTGGTAAATTTATGCGTGAAGTATGTGAAGTAACAGAATTTTATGTAACTGAGGACAATAAACCTGAAACTAATACTATCTATCGAAAAAATATTGATGGAAGTGAAGTTATTAATTCACCAAGTCGTTATTTAATTGATTACCTTGAGGGACAAGGAATAGATTTAAAAAATAAAAATTTTCAAAATGTTAAAATAGATTTACCTTTTGAAAATAATGCATTAAATAGTCAAAATAATACGTCTTTAAGTAATCAAAATCAAACTATTAATCAAACAAATGATGAAATAGAAGAATTTTTATAAAGAGGTGATAAAAGTGGAATTTGTAATTATTTTATTTATTGTTCTATTTGTAGTTTTATATCGTAAAAGTAATGGTGAATCTTTATATAAATTTGTAACTACAAGTATTGGAAATATTTATGATAAATATGCTCCTTATTCATTTAAAGTAGTTCGTGAAAAATGTAAAGAGATGGGACTTGAATATACCAAAAGACAATATTTTGTTCAATTTGCCACTTTTTCTATTCTTGCTTTTGTTATATCGTACTTATATTTTTACAATATCATTATTTCATTACTTTATGTAATTTTAATTGATGCTTTTATTCCTTATCTTGCTTATTTAAGATGTAAAAGACTTTATAGTGAGTTTATTTTTGAACAGATTCAAGTTTATGTAACTAATACTATTATGGAATTTCAAACTACTCAAAGTTTTGTTAAAGCCCTTGAAGGAGTTTATTATTCTGGAGTTTTAGAAGATCCTGTTAAAACCGATGTTAAAGTTATGATTGATTTAGCTTATCATAATGGCGATGTTGGAGAATCAATTGATTATATGAATAGTAAATATGATTTTTATATGACTAGAAACATGCATCAATTATTCTTACAAGTAACAAGAGAAGGAGCACATGACACAGTTGGAGTTTTAGATAATATGCTCTTAGATGTTGACCAATTAGTAGAGGGTGTTTATCAAGATAGAATGAATAGAAATGCTTTTCATACAGCTTTTATACAATATGGATTGTTATTATATTTAATGGTTATGTTAGTTCAGTTTCTAATTGGTAAGGATACTTATATTGAAATGGTAAATTCAAACTTTGTTTTACAACTTGGACTTCATATAGTTGTACTCTTTAATAGTTACTTTCTTCTTTCTGGTGAAAAATATTATAATGAGGCTGTGGGGGCTGAATAATGGAATTCGCAATTGTAATTTTAATTGTTTTATTTACTTTAAGTTATACGGGAGCTTTTAGTACTAAAAAATTGTATGATGATAATAAGCAATTTTTTGCTCTTTTAAAGGAAAAAGATTATGATTTTTTAGTAAAGTCAAGATATAATGGCGAAGTAGATCCAAATGTTTTATTTGAAAAAAGAATTAATCAAGCTATTTGGGGTGTTGTTATTGTTTTAGGTATTTTATTATTTAATTTTTCATGGATTAATTTAATAATTGGAGCTATAATTGTTATAGTTGTTTATAAAAATCAATATTCTAGTTTAAAATCTTACTATAAGAAACATTTAACAGAAATTGACCAAACTTTACCTTATTATTTAAAAAGTATTGAGATATTAGCTCAGCATTATACAATTCCAGTTGCTATTTCAAAATCCATTGAAACAGCTCCTGCGATGTTTAAAGAAGGATTAAGAGATATGATTGCTAAAATTGATGCAGGTGATTCTTCAATTGACCCGTATATTGCTTTTGCTGAACAATATCCAGTTAGAGATTCTTTAAGAATGATGCGTCTATTATATCGTTTAAGTATTGGAGCTCAAGAAAATAAACAAGAACAATTATTAGTCTTTTCTAAAAGTGTTTCCTCACTTCAAAATAAAGCTCGTGAACAAAAGTATGCTAAACGTTTGAATAAAATGGAAAAGAAAACTTTGTCAATGCTGATGGTTACCGGTGGTGGAACAATGCTTGTTTTATTTATAGCTATGGCTATGATGATGATGAATTGGTAATAAAGATAGGGAAGGTGTAAAAATGAAATGTAAAGTTATGCTAAAGTACTTTATTGTTTTTATTGCATTTTTTCTGTTTTTTTCTATTGATGCAAATGCTGAAGAATGGGCTTATTGCTACTACCACTATGCTCCTCTTGATAATGGTGATAAAGATTTTCAGGTAAAAAATACTAGTTGGTGGAAGTTTTGGGATTTATATGAACCGGCAACTATTATTATTCAAATCAAATATCATAGTAAAGAAATTCCAAATCCAGTAATGGCTGGGAGAATAATACGAACATCTGAAGCAGATTTTAGTAACGGATATAGTGATGAGTTTGATGAAAATTTTTATTATTCGCCTATAAGATGTTCGAATACATCTATAAATTGTGTTAGTGAATTACCAAAGGTTAATTTGAATCAGTTAAAAGATAGTGATGATAATTTAACTTGTCCGACTTTGTATTTTATTACTGAAAAAAATAAAAATATGGCAAATGGTACTATATCTAAAAGGTATAGAATATCTTTTTCTCGTGATTCAGAATACGAGAATGTAGCTTTAACCCATGATTCTGCATTTTCAAAAATATATAATGATACTAATAGCAATGATGATGATAGCGATGATGACAGCGAATCAGATTCAAATAAGAAATTTCTTAGAACTTGTAGTTATAAATACGATATGATCTTTGCTGCTTCTAATCAAAAAGGAACTTTTGGCTTTTCAATGTATAATGATGGTTCTGCTGATCAATTTTCTACATCTGGAAATTTGAATTTAAGTCGTTATGGTGAAATTGTAATGAAAGATAAAATATCTGATACATCTAAATGTCCAACTTACTTAAAATTAGAAGAAAAAATGGGCTGGACAAGTTCAACTTTACTTATTTCACAAGTTACTAATGAAGATGATGCAAATGCAGTTTATACTGGAGAAATTGATAATGCTGATGATAATGCAACGCTTGCTTCTTATATTAGTACCTCAACGAATACTAAAATAACTTTAAAACAAAGTGGCAATAATCTTAAAGCCTATATAGGAAACAATGAAATAACAATATCAAATATGAGTAATTATGAAAGTATTATTTTAGGAACACAACCTAAATATCCAAAATATATTATAAATAATGGCAGTTCTTATTCTTTTGAAGGAAAACCAATCGAAAATGCTAAAGAAACTTTTGTATCTTCTTATATGCTTTCTCTTCCTACTTTTAATCAAAATTTAGAACCCGAATGTCAAGCAATCTTTAGTGGCGATTTTTTAACTTTTTTAAAAGAAAATGTTTTTAAATTAATTTATATTTCTGTTCCAATTATTTTAATTGTTTTAACAAGCTTTGATTTTGCCAAAGTAATTTTTAACAATGATAAAGAAGCTTTAAAAAAAGCTGGAAATCGTTTTGGTAAAAGAGTAATAGTGACAATTTTAATTTTAATAGTTCCAAGTCTTTTAAGTATGTTGCTTAAAATTATGGGCTTAGATTATGTGCAGCAATGTGTTGATAAATTACAAGAAAATATTAATGAAAATAGTTGAGAAAATTTAGTTTTTGCCATTAAATTAAAAAAATAAAGTTTTCATAAATTGTATATTTAAATAAAGTAAGTATATAAAATATAACGTTATTGATAATTTTATTAAATTTTGGATTTATACTAGTTTTTGTTAAAATATCGGCTTGCAATTTAGCTAATTTTATGATAAAATACGCAAATAGGTGGTTATATGTGTACTGAAGAAATGCAAATGGTTTTAGGTGTTATTATTTCACTTTTAGATATTTTAAATTTTTTAATACCAGTTATTTTAATTATTTTTTGTACAATCGATATATTTAAAATAATTGTTTCTAAAAAAGAGGATGAAATAAAAAAACTTAGAAAAGATGTTATGATGAAAATTATATATGCAGTTATTATTTATTTAGTTCCTTTTCTTGTTCCATTTTTTTTAAAAATAGTAAATAATTTGCTTCCAATGAATTATGATGATAGTTGGCAACAATGTTGGAATACTGTAAAAGAAAGCAAAAAAATAGTTAATAATTAAAAAAATACTTGATTTATTAATAAAAATTTAGTATTATTAACTTGTATTTAGGAGGATTTTATGAATTTATTTCAAATATTAGAAGTTGATCCATGTTCAGATTTGAATATTGTAATTGATCTTGTTAGATTAGTTTTAAATGTAATTCGTTTTGGTATACCGTTAGTTCTTATTGTATTGATTTCAATTGATATGTTTAAAGCTATGACAACTGGAGATGAAAAAGCTCAAAAGGGTGCTCAGACTAAAGCTATTAAGAGATTAATATATGCGGTCGTTATTTTCTTAG
>CALVPE010000067.1 GCA_944350485.1 uncultured Bacilli bacterium | reverse complement strand
TACTAATTCTAAAGCTTTTTGCTTATCTTTTTTCAAAATAAAACACATCCTTTCAGATGCATATTATATAATATAATGTAACATTTCTAAAAAATTTCTATGTAACATTTTAAAAAAGGATTAACATGTTAGATGACGGTATTGCTTTTCTTTTTGATTTAGTGTATTATTATTTTTAGACATATGAATTTTCCTTTCTTTTTGAGCAAAAGATATTATAGAGTATTCATATGTCTTTTTCAATAGTGAAGTGTTGCACTTCAAATTTAAATTAACAGATTTAGATAAATTTGACAAAAATATAAAATAGTGGTATAATTTGCAAGACATATAAAAAGGGGGATATATATGCAAAATTTATATGAAAGATTTATTTGTAGGTTGAAGTATGAGCACTTTCCAGATGATGTGGTTTATTTACAGTATTTTAATTTACTTAGCGATTCTGAAATTTATACTATTCTACAATATGATAGTTATAAATTTAAAAAATATGTTAATTTAATTTATAAATTAGAAAATTATAAAAATATTTGTGGTTGCTATTTTGGTAAATTAAGAGAAATTACAAAAATGATTTTTGATAATAATAGTAAAAACTCAAAAGAATTACAAACATTGTTATTAAATACTGATATTTTCGATAATTTAGATGTTGTGGAATTTTCAGCAGCTTTTCTTGCTTTAAATGATAAAATTAAAGCTAAAGCTATATTAGAAATTTTATTAGATAATAGTTATATTTATAGACGTACCGGAAATTTAATGAAAATTTTAACAACTATTCGTTCAATGAAAACATCATATCAAGTTAATTTAGTTGAGAATTTAATTGCAATACCAGGTGTTATAGGTAGTTCTAAGTTCTATCAATTAATTGACTTAATAAAAGAAAATGATCATTGTAAATTCCTTTCTTATATACCAATAGCTTTAAAAAATTATTCTTTATTAAAACATCATGATATGTTTAGATTAATTACTTTCTTCTTAGATGTTAAAAATAAAGAACAAGCTGATATTTTACTTAAGGCAATAACTAATTCAGAATTATTAAAAAGTACATATTCTTTAAATAAAACTATTGATTTTATTTTATTTTCAAATAATAGACATAAATTAAAATATTTAAAATTTTTATTAAATGATAAAATAAGTTTACCAAAACGTTTAGTTGAAATATTAAAATATCTAGAATCTGCCAAATATGATTTTCAAGAAGAAGCTATCATGACAATTGTATCCCGTTATAAAAACTTTGCTTATAATACCTATCAGTTTGATTTAATAATGCGAATAATTTTAAGCACTAATAAAGAATTTCAAACTAATAGCTTCTTAAGATTTTTAAAAAATGTTGATCATGCAGTTTTAGAAAATAGTTCAGTTTTAATTTTCTTAGATAATTTGTCGCAAACTAAATATGATTTTCAAGCTTTTACAATTTTGTCTTTATTACAAAAAGCTTTTGTTAATGAATATTTTAAAAAACACTTATTAGATTTTAATAATGGTAATATTAATAGTTGCAACTATGCTTTAGACATTATACATTTAATTAATACTATTAACAATAAAGATGCTTGTTTAGGTATTATGTCGGTTTTAAAAATAAATTATTTGTTAGAAAAACCAAATTGTATGGAAATATTAAAAAAATATGTATCTTTAACTACAGTAGAACAAATGATGGCATTTTCAGAAATTATATCTAAACCAAATTTTTTAAATAGTAAATCTGCACTTCAAATTTTATCTTATTTTAAACTTGCTAATAAATATCAATTAATCGCTCTTAAAACTATAATTTTAAGAAAAAATAATTATGATGAATTGGTTGAAAATAATTTATTAAAATATGTTTTAATATCTGATAATCCAGAAATTATTTCTTATATAACAGCTCTTATTTTGGCACCATCAGTTGATTTAAAAGAAGTTGAAAAATCAATTCAATTTGTTTTAGATAATCAAAAAGCACCTGAAATTATTCAAAGTTTAGTATTTGATCATCTTCCTTATTTTAGTTATTTAAGAGAAATTAAAAATTTAATTGGTGTTAATGATTTAAGCTTAGTGGAAAAAGTTAAATATAAAATAAAAAATAATAAAAAATAAATATTTTGATAGGGAACGGGTTTTAGAAACAGTTCCTTTTTTAAAAATAAAGAGAATTTAAGTCGTTATTTCATATAATATGGTATAATGATACTAGAAAAGGTGATTTTATGAAAGTGATTATATCAGCTGGGGGAACAGGTGGTCATATTTATCCGGCTTTAAGTATAATTGAAAAACTTAAAGAAAAAGAAAAAAAATTGGAAATTTTATATATAGGAACTATTAATCGAATGGAACATGAAATAGTTCCTGAAAAAGGAATACCTTATGTTGGAATAGAAATTAGTGGTTTAAGTAAAAATCCTATTAAAAGTTTTAAAAGTCTTTTTTTACTTCAAAAATCGTTTGGAAAAGTAAAAAAAGTTCTTAAAGAATTTAACCCTGATTTAGTAATAGGGGTAGGTGGTTATGTAACTTTTCCAGTTATTTATATGGCTAAAAGATTAGGATATAAAACAATGATTCATGAACAAAACTCTATTCCTGGAAAATCTAATAAATTTTTAATTAAATATACTGATAAAATAGCAGTTAGTTTACCCGGAAGTTTAAAATATTTTCCAGCGGATAAAGTAGTTTTAACAGGTAATCCTCGTAGTAGTGAAATTCAAAAAGCTAATCCCTTAAAAAAATATGAAATTGGTTTAACAGAACATAAAAAATTAGTCTTAATTGTTATGGGTTCTTTAGGCTCAATGACTATTAATAAAGAATTAGAAACTATTGTTCCAAAGTTTAAAGATAAAGATTATGAAGTTATAATTGTAACTGGTAAAAACTATTTTGATGATTTCAAAGAATATAACCTTAAAAATGTTAAAATAGTACCATTTTTAAATAACATGTTGAATGTTTTAAAAATATGTGATTTAATAGTTACTCGGGCTGGAGCATCAACAATTGCAGAAATTACAGCCATAGGTTTACCTAGTATTTTAGTACCAAGTCCTTATGTTGCTAATAATCATCAGTATTATAACGCAATGGAACTTGTTAATAATAAAGCTAGTATTTTGTTAGAAGAAAAAGATTTCAATGCTGGTAATTTATTAAAAGAAATAGATAATGTTTTAAGTAATGAAAAATTATTAAAGAAAATACATACAAATGCTTTAAAATTAGGAAAACCAAATAGTAGTGATTTGATTTATCAAGTTATTAAAGAATTGGTAGGTAATCGAGATGGAAGAAATAATCAATGAAATAATGAATAAGAAAATAGGAAATGTTTTAGTAAATGCTAGCTTATCTAAATTTACAACTTATAAAGTAGGAGGACTAGCTAAATTAGTTATTTATCCTAAAAATATTGAGAAATTAATTGAATTAATGGAAATAATTCAAAGAGAAAATATAAAATATTTTATTTTAGGAAATGGTAGTAATGTTTTATTTAGTGATAAGGTTTATGAAGGAATTATAATTAAATTAGATGATTTTAATCATATTGAATTTCTAGATAATAAAATTGAGGTTGGCTCTGGTTATAATTTAGTAAAACTAGCTAATGAAGCAGTTAAAAAAGGTTTAGCTGGTCTTGAATTTGCATCAGGTATTCCAGGAACAGTTGGGGGAGCTGTTTTCATGAATGCAGGGGCTTATAACTCTGATATGTCTAAAATGGTAGAAAGAGTAACTGTTTTAACTCCTGATTTAAAAATTATAAATTTAAACAATAAAGAAATGAATTTTAAATATCGGGAAAGTTTTTTACAACAACATTCTGGTTATATTTGTTTAAGTGTTCTATTAAAACTTGAATACGGTGATAAAGAACAACTTGAAGAGGTTATGAAAGATCGTAAATTAAAAAGAAAAAAAACGCAACCACTAGAATATCCATCAGCAGGATCTGTTTTTAGAAATCCACCTGGTCTTTTTTCAGGTCAATTAATTGAAGAATTAAATCTTAAAGGTTATCAAGTAGGGGGAGCTAAAATAAGTGAAAAACATGCTAATTTTATTATTAATGTTGGAGGAGCAACAGCAACAGATATTAAACAAATAATCGATTTAGTTAAAGTGAAAGTGAAAGAAAAATACAATATTAAATTAAGAGTTGAACAAAGATTAGTAAATTGGGGAAAAAATGAAAAAAGAAAAGATAAAGAAGAAAGTAAAAAGTAATAGAAAAGCGGCTAAAAAATTATTAATTATAATCTTAATTATTACCTTAATAATCAGTTTATTTTTTTATTTTAAAAATCTGAAAGTTAAAAATATTTATATTGAAGGTAATAAATATCTAACCGATCAAGAAATAATCGAATTAGCAAATCTTGCTAATTATCCAAACTTATTTCAAAAATCAAGTTTTTCTTTAGCTAAAAAAATAAAAATTAATCCTTTAGTAGAACAAGTTAAAGTTAAAAAAAATATATTTGGAAAATTAACAATTCAAATAACGGAGTATAATCCACTTTTAAAAAATGAAGTCAATAATATGATATATTTATCAAATAATAAAACTATTGCTAGTGATTTTGGTATAATAGGTATACCTATTTTAACTAATCCAGTTCCGAATGAGATACTAAAAGCTTTTCTAACTAAATTAAATACAATTGATCGAGAAATATTAAGTAAGATTTCAGAGATTACTTATAAACCAAATGAGTATGATAAAGATTTATTTTTATTTATGATGAATGATGGTAATTATGTTTATATAACAACAACAAGACTTTTAAATATTAATAAATATGAAAGTGTTTTAACGAAATTAGAAAATAAAAAAGGTATTTTGTATTTAGATAGTGGTAATCACTTTGAAATACTAGAATAAATATCTTTTTTTTGTTATAATTGCAAGTGTTAGGATGTGATCATATGTATGATATTAGTTTAGATAACTTTCAAGGACCAATGGATTTATTGTTACATTTAATCAAAAAGAAAAAAATGAATATTTTAGATATTAAATTAGAAATTATAATTGATGAATATTTAAATTATATTAAACAATGTGAAATATTAAGATTAAATATAGCTAGTTCTTATTTAGTAATGGCAGCTGAGTTAATTGAAATAAAGTCTAAAATGTTATTACCAAATAATATTTTAGAAGAAGAAAGTCCTGAAGAAAATTTAGTTAATCGCTTAATTGAATATGAAAAGTATAAAAATATGGTTGGTGTTTTTAAAGACTTAGAAGAACAAAGAAAAGAATTTAAAACTAAAAGTCCTAGTAGTATTTTAGAATATAAAGAAGATCAAGTTATTAAAAGTAATTTTGAAATAAATGATTTAATCAAAGCTTATCAAAATTTATTAGTTAGAATAGAAGATTCTAAACCCCTTCAAACAAAGATAACTAAGAAAGAATTATCGGTTGAAGATGAGATTTTAAGACTAAAAGATCAATTTAAAAAGCAAAAAAGAATCAATTTTACAAATTTATTTATTAAAAAAGAAAAAAGTTATTTGATTGTAACTTTTTTAGCAATTTTAGAAATGGCTAGTAAAAATGAAATAATAATTGAACAAGATAGTAATTTTGCAAGTATCATATGTGAGGTTGTAGTATGAATTTAAAAGGCGTTTTAGAGGGAATTTTATTTGTTGTAGGGGATGATGGAGTAACTATTAAAGAGTTATTAGACATATTAAATATTGATTTAGATAGTCTTAAAAGTTTAATTTTAGAACTTAAAAATGATTATGAAAGTAGTAATCGTGGAGTTAGATTAAGTATTTTAGGAGATGCTTTTAAATTAACAACTAAGAAGGAACATAAAGAATATTATCAAAAGTTATTGGTAAATGAAGATAGTAATAATTTATCGCAAGCTGCTTTAGAAACGTTAGCTATTATTGCTTATAATGAACCAATTACAAGGGTTCAAATTGATGAAATAAGAGGAGTGGCGACAGCTCCTATGGTAAGGAAATTAGTTGCTAAAGGTTTAATTAAAGAATGTGGAAAAAGTGATTTACCAGGAAGACCTATTTTATATAAAACAACTAATGAGTTTTTAGATTATTTTAATATGGAAAAGTTAGCTGATTTACCAAACATTGATAATGTAGTTTCCAAAGAAGATGAAATTGATTTATATGATTCGAGATATCAAGAAGAAATAATTTAAAAAAACTATCTCTTTTTAGAAATAATTTTTATTTTTAAGAGATAGTTATTTTATATATATTAAATCTTTGTAATCAACTTTTTTGTCTAATTGTTTAGCATTTATCATAATATCTTGTAAATGATTAAATGATTCTTCTGTAAAATCAGTTGTAGTCGGCCACGTATTAGCTTCTTTATAGCGATCAATTACTGTTATTAAATCTTCTAATTTAGTATCAGGAAATTCTTTAGCAATTATTTTTGCAATTGTTTTACTGTCATTTTTATGGACAAAGTCTAAGCCTTTTTGAATAGCTTTAGTAAAGTTTTCTATTATTTTTGGATTTTTTTCTAAGTAGGAAATTCTAGCATTATAAGCTGTATAAGGTACGTTTCCCCCGAGTTCTCCAAGACTTGCTACAATATAACCATATCCTTCTTTTTCAAGCAAGGTGGCATTAGGTTCAAATAAACTAACAAAGTCTCCTGTTCCACCAATAAAGGCTCCTTGCATAGCAGCAAAAGCTATACTTGTATCAATTTCTACATCTTGACCAGGAATAATACCATTTTGTGTTAAAATGTATTCAAGTGTCATTTCAGGCATACCTCCAAGACGGCCACCAATAATAAATTTTCCTTTTAAGTCATTTAAAGTGAAATTATTTATTTTTGTTCTTGAAACTATAAAACTACCATCTTTTTGAGTTAACTGAGCAAATGTTTTTAGATAATCTTTTTCCCCTTGGTTATAAACATAAATAGTTGCTTCTGATCCTGAAAAACCAATATCAACATCACCTGATAAAACAGCAGCTGTTACTTTATCAGCTCCAGCAGTTAAAATAATTTCAACATCAAGTCCCACATCTTTAAAATAACCATTATGAAGAGCTACATATTGGGGTGCATAGAAAATACTATGAGCAACTTCAGCAACTTTTACTTTTTTTAAATTATTTTTAGTTTCTTTATTATTAAAAAGAACACTACAAGCAACAGTAAAAATAACTAACAATGATAATATTGTTATAATTTTCTTCTTCATTAATCCTCCATTCAAAGTATTATATGAAAATCAACTAATTGTGTTATAAGCTAAGTAATAACGATTAATTATTAGTTAGTATTCATGGTTATATATAGCAAATACTCTTGCTTTTTAAAAAAAAATTTTATATACTTTAATAGTAATCATTTCTATTAATATTGTTTTAATTTTTTAAATTTTTACATTAAATATAACATTATTAATAGTAATAAAATATTAGATTATAAAGTTAGTTTCAAAGACATTGTTAAAAAGTGTCTTGATAATAAAGGAGGAAATAATATGGAACTAAAGGGAAGTAAAACTTATGAAAATTTAATGACTGCTTTTGCTGGAGAAAGTCAAGCTCGTAATAAATATACTTATTATGCTAGTAAAGCTAAAAAAGATGGTTATGAGCAAATAGCTGCAATTTTTGAAGAAACAGCTAATAATGAAAAAGAACATGCTAAAATGTGGTTTAAAGAATTACATGATGGTGAAGTACCAGACACAATGACAAATTTACACGATGCAGCTGATGGTGAAAACTATGAGTGGACTGATATGTACGATGAATTTGCTAAAGTTGCTCGTGAAGAAGGATTTACAAGAATAGCTTTATTATTTGAAGGTGTTGCTAAAATTGAAAAAGAACATGAAGAAAGATATCGCAAATTAATTAGCAATATTGAAAACGGCTTAGTTTTTTCAAAAGATGGAGATACAATTTGGCAATGTCGTAACTGTGGTCATATTGTAATTGGTAAAAATGCTCCAAAAGTATGTCCAGTTTGTCAACATCCTCAAAGTTATTTTGAAGTTAAAAAAGAAAATTATTAAAAATGTTCTATAGCAAGATTAATTCTTGCTTTTTTTGTACCCAAAATATTAAAAATAGATAGCTAAAGATGTTATTTAAAATGTCGAATATTTTGTAATAAAAAAATAGTAATTATAATAAGAATATTACTATTTAGAATTTCTTAAAAAATCGAAAATTAAGTTAGGATTTTTATGTAAAATAATAATTTGATATAAAGTGTTAATTAAATGATTATTAAAACCTTTTTCATCCAAAATGTTTTTTAAAACTAATAAAGTTTCAAAACCTTCAACTGTATTTTTTTCTTGATAAGATTCATAATCTTCACCTTTTCCAATTAGTAATCCATAAGTATAGTTTCGACTTTCTAAGGTTGTTGCTGTTAAAAATAAATCTCCAAGTCCAGCATAAAGATTTATAGTTTCTGGATTACCACCAAAAAATTTAATTATTTTTTTTATTTCTTTATTAGCATCAACTAAAAACTTAGCTCTTGTTGAAGAATTTGTTTTTAGACCATATAATATTCCATTTGCAATTGCAACAACATTTTTTAAGCATCCACATAATTCAACTCCTATAATATCAGTTGTTGTATCAATTGTTAGGTAAGATGTTTGAATATTTTTTTGAATAAGATTTAAAGTTTCTTGATTTAATGATGCTAAGGTTAATCCTGATAATTCTTTAGTTATAATATCTTTAGCAAAACTTGGACCTGAAAGACAAGCAATATTGTTAGTTTTAAAAATATTTTTTAAATATTCATGGATTAATTTTTTAGATTCAGGTTCAAATCCTTTTGTAGTAATCAAAAAGTGTTGATTTGTAACTTTTCCATGTAAGAAATTTAAAGCTTGATTAAGAAATTTTGTTGGAAGAGCAATAATGATTAAATCATTATTTAAAATTTCTTCTAAATTTGTTGTAAATTTAACTTCTTCAGCTATTTTATAATTTAAATATTTTGAATTTGTATGATTAGCTACTAATTCTTGATATTCTTCAGATATTTTAGTCCACATTGTTAAATTAATATTTTTATTTTCAAATAAACTTGAAAGTGCTATTGCATAAGCACCAGCA
>CALVPE010000066.1 GCA_944350485.1 uncultured Bacilli bacterium | reverse complement strand
GGGCTTTGAAAGATTATTAATTTATTTAACTGGAGTTGAAAACATAAGAGATGTTATTCCTTATCCAAGAACACCAGGTAATTGTGAATATTAAAATAAAAAATTAATTAAAAAGATAGTATATTTTAACTAACTAAATATACTATTTTTCTTACTTTAATAGAATTTTATCTAAATTAATTAAAAAAATAAAAAAATTTCAAAACAAATGGGGTCAGGAACTGTTATTATTCTTTAAAATAATGCTAAAAAATTTAAACTTTTTAATTTTTAAATAAGTAAATTTTAAACTCTTTATTTTTCAACAATTTTAAATTTTTTTATTTTTTATGACTAAGTTGTGATATATTAATAGGAAATATTTTGTCTTTTAATTGACTTTACCTCAAAAAAGTTATATACTTAAACTATAATAAATGTATGGAGGTAACGATTTATGGAACGAAAGATTTATAATGAGTTATTAAAGTGGAAAAGAGAAATTACTAAGCCAATGCTTTTATATGGTGCTAAACAAGTTGGAAAAACTTATGCTGTTCTTGACTTTGGAAAACGAAATTATAAAAATATTGTTTATCTTAACACTTTAAATAATAAAGAATTAATTGATATTTTAAAAAGAGAAAAAATGCCTGAAAAAATTATTTTAAAATTATCAGTTTTATCAGGTGAAACAATCTTAAAAAAAGATACTTTAATTGTTCTTGATAATATCGTTGAACCAAACATAGTTAAAGTTTTTAAATCTTTTGGTAATGATACTAATGAATATTCAATTATTATGATAACATCTCGTAAAGATAATTTATCAAAATATAAAGGAGAAGAACTTTATTTTAAAGCTATGTATCAAATGGATTTTGAAGAATTTTTAGTAAATGGTGGTAAAAAACAATTAATTGATTTTATTAAACAATCATATTTTACAGATACTCCTATGCCTTTTCATCAAATAGCTATGGAACTTTATAATGATTTTTTAATAACAGGTGGTTATCCGGAAGTTGTAAATGCTTATTTAAATCAAGTTGATTATTTACAAATAGAAAGTATTAAACAAAAAATAATTGATTTAATAAAAAGAGAAACTATTGCAGTATCTAGTCTAATTGATATTACAAGATGCAATGAAGTAATTGATAGTTTGCCTTATCAACTTCAAAAAGAAAATAAAAAGTTTCAATATGGAAATATAAAAAAAGGCAGTAGAAGCAAAGATTATGAAGCTAGTATTCAATTTTTAGGTATTAACGGTTTAATTAATCGAAGTTTCAAGTTAAATGATATTAAAAGTCCTTTAAGTAGTTATAAAGATTTAGAAAGTTTTAAATTATATCCAAATGATGTTGGTCTTTTATATACATTGTTACATTTAAATAAAATGAAATTTTTAACAAATAATGATTTAAGAAGAACCTTAGTTGAAAACAATGTTGCTAATACTTTAGTAAATCTTGGATATAGTTTATATTATTATCAATCAGATGGGAAAAGTGAAATAAGTTTTATTATTCAAAATAGATTAGGAAATATTATTCCAATTGAAATATTAAATATGAATTTAACAAAAGCAAAAGCCTTATCAATGTTTACTTCTAAATTTAAAGTATCAAGCCCAATTCGTTTAACTGAAGATAATTTTTCTAAGAAAAAAAATATTAAATATGTTCCAATTTATGCAACTTTTTGTTTAAAAGAAATTTAATTTAAAAATGAATAAAAAAAATTTAAATTGATAGAATAGTAATGGTGATGACATGAAAAATAAAAAAATTTTTCTAATTTCAACTATTACTATTTTTTTAACAATGTTTTTATTTCATCAAATATATGATGTGTTTCCAAATTTTTTAACAGCAGCTTTTTTCCCAGTTAATGAGAGTTTATTTGAACATTTAAAACTTATGTATGTAACAGAAATATTAGTTGATTTAGTAATTTATTTAATTTTAAAACTAAAACATGTAAAATATTCTAATTATTTACTAAACTTATTATTAGGAACTATCATAACAATTATTACCTTTTTCTTAATTTATTTACCAATTTATAATCGTTTTGGAGAAAATTTAATTATTACTATGATTTTGTATTTAATAACTTTAATTATTGGTAAAATACTTGCTTGTTTTATAACTAAAAATTTAAAGCATAATGTTTTAAGAGAAAGTTTAAGTTATATTATTATTAATATTATTTTTGTTATTTTAATTTATTTTACTTTTAATCCTTTAAATAATAGTTTTTTCTTTGATGCATTGAATGAGGTCTATGGAATTTATAAAAAATAAGTTTTATTTGTCGAATAAAAAATTAGTAAAATAGAAAATAGTTCATATATTATATATGGAGGATAATATTATGTTTCAAAGATTTGATGAAGAGGCAAGAAAAGTATTAAAAAGAGCTAAAAAAGAAATGCAAGATTTAAAACATCCTTTTGTTGGAACTGAACATTTAATGTTAAGTATTTTAAAAAATACAGATTTAAATGTTACTAAGAAATTAAATGAATATCAAATTGATTATTTAAAATTTAAAAAAGAATTATTAACTATTATTGATAATGAAAATAGTTTTAATAATTATTTTATTTATACACCTTTATTAAAAAGGATCATTGAAAATGCTATTTTAGATACAAGAGAAGATGGTTATGTTGAGGTTAGTGTTGATAGTTTATTCTTATCTTTATTAGATGAGGGTGAAGGGGTTGCTATTCGTGTTTTAACAAATATGGGACTTGATATTGATGATTTATATTTAGAATTTGCTTCAAAAGATGAAAGTAATCAAAAGTATAAAAGCAAAAAAAAATTAACCATTTATGAATTTGGTGTTGATCTTTGTAAATTAGCAAAAGAAAATAAAATTGATCCAGTAATTGGTCGAGATAAAGAAATAAATCGTTTAATGGAAATTTTATTAAGACGTAGTAAAAATAATCCAATTTTATTAGGAGATGCTGGAGTTGGTAAAACTGCTATTGTTGAGGGTTTAGCTTTAAAAATTGTTAATAAACAAGTTCCAGCAAAGTTGTTAAATAAAAAAATAATTTCTATTTCTTTAGCTAGTTTAGTAGCAGGAACTAAATATCGTGGAGAATTTGAAGAAAAAATCAATAAAATTATTAAAGAATTAGAAACTAATTCAGATTTTATTTTGTTTATTGATGAAATTCATTCTTTAGTAGGAGCAGGAGGAGCTGAAGGAGCTATTGATGCTTCTAACATTTTTAAACCAGCTTTAGCAAGAGGTAAACTTAAGTTAATTGGAGCAACAACAACTAAAGAATATAAAGATAGTATTGAAAAAGATAAAGCTTTAGCCAGACGTTTTCAACCTATTATAATTGAAGAACCAAACTTTCTAGAAACTAAAGATATTTTATTAAAAATTAAACCTATTTATGAAAATTATCATCAAGTAATCGTTCCCGATGATTTAATAGATCAAATGATTAATTTAGCTAATAAATATATATTTAACCGGAGAAATCCCGATAAAACAATTGATATTTTAGATGAAGTTTGCATTTTAAGATCATTAACAAAAGATAATAAAACTAAAAAAATTGAAGAGTTAAAAGCAAATTATCAACAAATTACTAATCAGAAAAATAAATATATTATTAATCATGATTTTAATAAAGCTTTAATGCTAAAACAACAAGAATTAGAACTTGAAAGTAAAATTAATAATTTAGAAATAAATCAACATCTTTTAACTAAAAAAGTTGTAACTTTAAAAGATATTGCTATTGTAATAAAAAATAAATCTAATGTTCCGGTTTATGAAATAGATAAAGATAGTTTAAAAAATTTAAAAGATTTAGAAATCAATTTAAAAAAAGAAATAATAGGACAAGATACAGCAATTGAACTTTTATGTCAAGAAACGAAAAAGATTAAACTTGGATTAAAGAAAAGTGATAAACCGATTTCTTTCTTATTTACTGGCAAAAGTGGAGTAGGTAAAACAGAACTTGTGAAAAAATATGCTGAGTTTTTAAAAATGAATTTGATTAGATTAGATGGTAGTGAATTTAAAGAAAGTCATACAACAAGTAAAATTTTAGGTTCACCTCCAGGTTATGTTGGATATAATGATCATAATTTAGTTTTTGAAAGTTTAAAAAGTAATCCTTATGCTGTTATTTTATTAGATGAAGTAGAAAAAGCACATTCTAGTATTCTTAATTTATTTTTACAA
Source organism: uncultured Bacilli bacterium (assembly GCA_944350485.1). Taxonomy (GTDB): domain Bacteria; phylum Bacillota_I; class Bacilli_A; order RF39; family UBA660; genus RUG591. The sequence continues at coordinate 14,982 of CALVPE010000066.1, read as the reverse complement.
ATATTAGATGAAGGTATGCTCACAACTTCTGATAATGAAAAAATTAATTTTAATCATGCAATTGTTATCATTACGAGTAATATTACTAGTAATATAAACTCTATTGGTTTTAAGCAAGATAATAATAAAAATATGCATGATAAATTAGAAAATACTTTAAGTACCGAGTTTATTAGCGGGATAAATCATGTTATTCAATTTAATGATTTAACTAAAGATGATATTAAAAAAATTATTTTAAAGAAAATAAAAGAGGTAAAAGCTAAATTTAAGGAAGAAAATATAACTTTAAGTATTGAGAAAAAAGCTATTGATGAAATGATTAAATCAACAAATTATCGTATAAAAGGGGCAAGGAAGATTGAAAAAATTTTGGAAGATAAAATTGATAATATTGTTATTGATAATATGTTAAATGGTGTTAAACATATAAAAATAAAGAATTTTAATTAAAAATTAAGTTTTAAAGTAGAAAAATAAATTTAATATTATTGTTTACTATATCACTCAACTTTACAAAACTTTACAAATTATTATAAATATGCTATAATAAGCTCTCGAAATGGGGTGATGGTAGTGAATACGTACTTATTAGATTTATATATTAAATACAATAATAAAAAGGAAGAATATGAAAAAAAATATCATAAATCTTTTAATGATATTAGTAATGAAATAGAAACAATGCTTGAAAATTCCTCTTTTTTAGAATTAACAAGTCTTTATTTGAAATATACAAATATTTATTTTTTAAAAAATAATGACCTTAGTAATTTATTAGAATTAATATATGAAAATATTTTGAAAAAGTTGGAAACTATTGAAACAATTGATATTTTAGATTTTCTTGCTGATCTTTTTCATCGAATTCTTGAAGTTGAAAGAAATATAGAAGTTGATCAAAATATCATGAGAGTTCGTTCTTACAATATCCAAGATGATTTCTTTTTAGAACTTCAATCGCGAAGACTTCATAGAACAAAAGAGCAATTAATATCACAATGTAAAGATGAATTATCAATTTATCATAGTAATTTAATTTTATCCAAGCTTTCATTTAAATATTTAGACGAGTTACAAAATGCTATTTTTAGTTTTCTAGATAAACGAATTAGCAAGTTAACAGCTGAAGAAAAAGATAAATTAAATCAAAAAATAAATACTAGAATTAAAAATTATGCTAAAGATATTCAAAGAAAACATCAATTATTAAAAAATAAATCTATTTTTGAAATTGAAGCACGTTTTAATGCTATGTTATTATCTAATTTAGATTTTAAAGCTTCCCAACACAAATTATTGGTTTATGAAAATTATCAACAAAATTTAATGGAAACTGAAATGAAAAAATTTATTTAATTACTAATAAAAATAAAAATAGGTCAAATGAATTTACTAATTTGACCTATTTTTAAACTAAATTATTTTCTTCATTATTTAAACAAATAGTATAAATTATTAATCCTATTAATAAAATAGACATCATAATAAAATTATTTTTAAAATAAGCTTGATTGTTTAAAATATCTAAACTATTACTAGAACTAACTATTTTAAAAAGCATAAAAATATAACCATAAATTCCTATATTTAAAATATTATATGAAAGCGTTTTTTCAAAATTATTATTTTTAGATAATAAAGTAATAATAATTAAAAAAGCGTATAAAATATTTATCAAAAAAAAGAGATTAGAAAAGAAATTAGGTTTATATAAATAATCAATTAACATAAAAACAATTAATAAATAAATTGGAAAAATAATTAATCTTAAGTAATATATAATTTTATTTATCATATTTCATCCTTTAAAATTTGTTTAGTTTCAGCTAGATATATATCTTTAAATACTTCATTAAAACGTACTAATTCTTTTTTTATAACATCAGGATAAACGAGTTTAGTTGTTAGAATAGCTTTTCTAATATCTCTAATATCAACTTGATCACGATTATCAAAGGCTGCATAAGAGAAAGCTTGTTGAAGGATTGTTAAAGATATATCAGGATATCTAGCTGATATTTCATAAACTCTTTTAAACTCGGAAGTAATATCAGTTAAAAATGCCATGATTTTTTCTTTAATAAAATTGGAATATTTAAGCTTTAATCCCATTCTTTTTTCAAATTTTGGATAAGTTCCCATCATAATTTGAATATTCATTTCTCTTGTTGGTTCTGAGACTTCTATTTTTTGAAAACGTCTAACGAAAGCTTTATCTCTTAAAATATAGCGATCATATTCATCACTAGTTGTTGCTCCAATTATTTTTATAGTACCACGATCAATTACAGGTTTAAAAATATTAGCAAAGTCCATAGCTTCACCATTACCAATTAAAGTATGAATTTCATCGATAAAAACTAAAATTTTATCTAAATTTTTTAAATGATTAACAATATATTGCACTTTTAATTCATTAGTATCTGGTAAAACTCCAGTTAAAGAAGCACTATTTAATTTAAAAACTGTATAACCTTTTAAAGCATTTGGGACATTACCATTTTTAATTTTATAACTAAGTCCTTCTACAATAGCTGTTTTACCTATACCAGGTTTTCCAACTAAAATACCAGATTTTTCAGGAGTTAAAAGAATAACGATTAATTGTTTAATTTCATTATCACGTCCAATAGCTGGATTAGTAAGATATTCCTTATCAGTTAAGTTTTCTCCATAATCAAGTAAAACTTGATAACTAGGATTATTAATTAAATCATTTTTAGTATTAGAATTTTCCATTTTTTCTGAACTTTCAATAATTTCTTCTGAAGTAATTAAATCATCATCACTTTCCGTATCAATATGTTCTACTTTAGAAAATAATTCTTGACTTTTAGTATTATCTTCAATAACATCAATATTATCTATTTCTTCATTACTATCAATTGTATCTATTTCTTCAATGTTGTTATCAAGAACTTCTTCTTGAATTAATTCATCATCTAAAATATCTGTATTTGTTGGTTTTAACTCTTCCATAAAAGCACCACCTTTATGTTAATATTATAACAAACAAATTAAAAAATTAGTAGTACTATAAAAAAAATAATTAACTTTTATTGCTATTTATTGCTATTAGTTTAAAAAACCGATATAATAATACAGAAGGATGTGAAAGGGATGAAAATAGTTGCTTTAACGAAACAAGAATTTGACAATTTTGCTTATAAACATAAATATAGCACTTATTATCAAACTTCATCTTATGCTGAAACTTCAAGATATGATGGTTTAAATACTTTTTATATAGGTTTTGTTGAAAATAATCAATTAGTTGGAGTTACTTTATTTTTACATAAAAATATTTATTTATATTATAAATATGCTTATGCACCTCGTGGTTTTTTAATCGATTATACTAATCCTAATTTAGTAAAAAATGTTACAAGAGGACTTATTAACTTATTAAAAAAACAACATTATGCTTTTATAAAAATTGATCCACCTATTATTTGTAGTGAAAAGAACAAACATGGAGATACTATTTACATTAGTAATACAATTAATGATATTTTAGGCATTTTAAAAAGTAATGGTTATATACATAAAGGTTTTAATAAGCATTTTGAAACTTATAAACCAAGATTAAATGCTTTTGTTAATTTACATGATGATATTAAGAAATTATATAGTAATGTTGATAAAAAGACGAAAGATAAAATACAAGAAAGTATTGAATCAGGATTAGAAATAACTATTGATAATAATGGTAATATTGATGAATTATATAAATTTATTGGAGCTAAAAACAAAAAAAGACGAAAGCGTTATTACCAAGGGATGTATAATAATTTTTCACGTAATAATGCTATGGATATTTTCTTTGTTGACATTAATACTGAGAAATATTTAACTAATATGAAACGTTTATATGATTTAGAAGCTGTTAAAAATGATAATTTAGCAAACTTAGTTCAAGATATGAGTATTGTTGGAACAGAAAGACAAAGAATTGTTGATGAAAAAATGGAAAGTGATAAAAATTTAAATTATTATAAAAATGAATTAGTGTATGCTACTAATTTATCAAGAAAATATCCTGATTATTTAAGAGTAGGTTCAGCTTTTACAATTAAACATAATAATGGAGTTGATTTAATAATTGATGGCTATTTAAAAGAATATTTAAAATTTAATCCGAGATATGTTTTAATTTGGGAACTTATAAAAAAATATAAAACGGAAGGTTTTATGTATATTAATTTAAATGGAGTAATTGGTGATTTTAGTAAAGAAGACTTGGGTAAATATGAGATTTTAAATGATGCTAAGTTAAGTTTTAATTCATCGGTTATTGAATATATTGGAGAATTTGATTTAGTTTTAAATGAACGAATATATCAAAAATTTAAAACAAGTATTGAAAAGAAATAAATTTAAAAATAAAAGAGACTATTAAAATTTTAACTTTTAATAGTTTCTTTTTAAACTACAGCATATTCTAATCTTAATTTATCAGCAACAGTGATAATAAACTCCGAATTAGTTGGTTTAGCTTTGTCAATATCAACGCTATAACCAAATATCTCTTGCATTAAATCCCAATTGCCTCGGTTCCAACTAACTTCAATAGCATGCCGAATTGATCTTTCAACTCTAGAAACAGTAGTATTATTTTTATCAGCAATTTTTGGATATAATTCTTTGGTTATACCACCAACTAAGTTAGGATTAAAAAATATTTCTAATATTCCTTCTCTTATGTAAGAATAACCTTTAATATGAGAGGGAACTCCTAATTCGTGTAATACTTTTGTTACAGCAATTTGTAAATTATTATGATACAAATCTAAGGTTTTAGAACTTGATTTAACAACATCAGCACTTTCTAAAATCTTTTTTTCAAGTTCTGGTAATTCAAATGGTTTTAACATAAAATAATTTACCCCAAAACTAGCAACTTTTCTGATAACTTCTGGTGTATTATAAGATGTTAAAACAATTATCTTTGGTAAATTTTCAAGATTCTTAATTTCTTCAAGAACTGAAATACCATCTTTTTTAGGCATGATTAAATCTAATAAGATTAAATCATAATTACCTAAATTTTCTTTTATCAAGGATACACCTTGAATTCCATCATTAGCAACATAGTCTAATGAGATTACTGCGTGACTGCTAAAATACTCCTTTACCATTTCGACTAACTGAACGTTGTCATCAATCATAAGTACTCTAATTTTATTCATATTTTCCTTTCCTACTGCACGCATTATCATTATATAATATTCTACAAATTTTTTAAAGAGTTTTTTTTGACATATTTTGTCGATTACTTAATTATCCTTATTAAATCAAGAAATTTTTCAGGTTGTAAAGAAGCTCCACCGATTAAATAACCATCTAAATTACTAATATTTTCCAATTTATCAATATTTTCTAAATTAACACTTCCACCATATAAAACTTTTAAATTTAAATCATATTTATTTTTTAAATAATCTTTAATCTCTTGAACAATTTTAAAAATAACTTTATTATCAGGAATAACAGAAGTTCCAATTGACCAAATTGGTTCATAAGCAATAATAAGATTATTTAAATTGAAGCAATTATTATTTTTTAAAGCTTCATCGATTTCTTTTTTTAGAACTAAACTGGTTAAATTATTATCTCTTTCTTTTAAACTTTCTCCAATACAAAGAATAACTTTTAAATCATTTTTTAAAGCTAATTTTACTTTGGCATTAATGTATCTGTTGTCATTAAAATATTTTCTTCTTTCACTATGACCTATTAATGTATAACTAATTCCTAGCTCTTTTAATTGTTTAATCGAAGTTTCACCTGTTAAAGATCCAAATTCTTTAAAAGAAATATCTTGACTACCAACTAGATAATTTTCTTTTTTAAAATCACTTATATATAAATTACTTGGAAAAAAGATAACTCGGTCCTTATTAATTTTTTCATGGATATTTTCTAAGTAATTTAAAATATTTTCTTTTAAAAAATTCATTTTAAAATTAGCACATATTAGTTTCATTCTAGCTCCTTTTTAACTAAATTAAATAGTTTTTCAACTGATTGATTTTTTTCATATTTTTTTAAATTTTGATACATTTTTTGAATTAATTTAGGATTTTCCATTATTTTTTTTATAGTTTTAGCAAAATTATAAGTATTATAAGTTCTAACCCCAAATTTATTTTTGGTAACAAATTTAGCATTATAAATTTCTTGACCACCATTACCTGGTATTAAAATCATGGGTGTTTTCATCTCTAATGCTTCAGTTACTGATAAACCACCTGGTTTAGTAACAACTAAAGTTGCTATATTTAAAAGATTGGTAACATCATTTGTAAATCCTAAGAGAGTTGTATTTTTAATATTTTCTTGTTTAAGATATTTATTACATTTATTATATAATTCAACATTTTTACCAGCTACAAAAATGATATTTAAATTTAAATTCAATTTTAATAAAGCTTTTAAATATTTATAACTAAACATTGATCCCATAGAACCACCTGCAAAGAATAAAATAATAGGCTTATTATTTTTAATATTGTATTTATATTTAATTTTATTTTTATCTTTATCAACATTTTTAAATTTACTTGATAGAGGAATTCCAAAAGGACAAATTTTTTCTTCCGGAATATTAAATTTTAATAAATCTTTTTTAACAATTTCATTACTTACAATAAAATAATCTTCCATTTTGTTATTTTGTAACCACATACAATTAGATTGATAATCAGTTATAACGGTAATAATTTTTGTTTTTAAATGATATTTCTTTTTTAATTGTCCCATGATTATTCCTCCAAAGAAATGGGTTGCAATTAAAATATCAGGGTTATATTCTAAAAAATCTTGTTTAATTTCTTTTTTTACACAAACATTGGTTATTTGTTTATAAGGAGAAGTGACAATTTTATTATCTGATATTTCATAACCAATTGTATTCATTAAACTATTTTGATGTTTAAAACTTAAATTAAATAAGGCTAAATTAATTTTACCTATTAAACTAGCATAGTCCATAACATCAACAATTTTAACTTCATAGTCTGCATGTTCTAAAAAATAATTATATATATATTCAGCAGCTGTTTTATGACCTGATCCATAGGAAGCATAAGCAATTAGTATTTTTTTCTTCATATCTTAAGTCCTGGCAATTCTTTTCCTGCTAAAAGTTCTAAGGAAGCTCCACCACCAGTTGAAACATGGGTGAACTTATTCTTATAACCCATATTAATAACACAAGAAGCTGTATCTCCTCCACCAACAACACTGGTTATTTTAAGCTTACTAATGGCTTCACATAAATATTTTGTGCCTTCTTGATAAGCCTCATTTTCATAATAACCCATAGTACCATTCCAAAAAACTGTTTGACTTTTAGTAAGATATTCTTTAAACAAAGATCTTGTTTTAATACCAATATCAAGACCAAAATCATCTTTTTCTAAATTATCTTTCAAAGAAGTTTTACCATTAATTTCCAAACTTGCTATATGATCAATTGGTAAAATAATATTTTTATTTTCATCTAGCATTTTTTTAGCAAACTCTAAACTTTCACTATCAACTAAGGATTTTCCTGTTTCAATTCCTTTAGCTTTTAAGAAAGTATAAGCCATTGCTCCGCCTATTAAAATATAATCAGCTTTTTTAACTAAATTTTCAACTGTTTCAATCTTATCGCTTATCTTAGCTCCCCCTAAAATAACTGTAAAGGGTCTCTTTGGATTTTCAATTACTGGCAATAAATTATCTAACTCTAAAAGCACTAAAAAACCAAGACAAGACTTTTTACAAAACTTACTAATTCCCACATTAGAAGCATGACTTCTATGACAAGTTGCAAAAGCATCATTAATAAAAACATCCCCTAAACTTGCCCAAAACTTTGCAAGTTCCAAATTACAACTACTTTCTTTTTTACCATCTAAGTCTTCAAATCTTGTATTTTCAAGTAAAACAATCTCTTGATTTTTCATATTACTAACAACATCAACTACTTCTTGACCACTTGTTTTATTAATAAAAAGAACTTTCTTTCCTAATAATTGACTTAATCTTTTACTAATAGGTTTTAAAGAATATTTAAGTTTATCATCTTCTGTTTTAACTTTACCTAAATGTGATAATAAAATAATTTTACAATTATTTTCTAAACAATAAGAAATAGTTTTTAAACTAGCTTTAATGCGATTATCATCAATAATATTTTGTTTATCATCAAGGGGAACATTATAATCCACTCGAATAATAACTTTTTTATTTTTCAAATCAACGTTTTCTATTCTTTCCATATATCCTCAACTTTCAAACTAATTATAACATTTAATAAGATTAGGAGCAATATTAAAAAAAATTGAATTATAAAACCGTTTATATTATATATGGAGGCAATATGAAAAATGAATTAGAAGATAGCTTCTTTGATAATATCAATGGTTATGAGCTTGATTTAAATCAACGAAAAATAATAATTAATAAAAATAAAAATATTTTAGTAGTAGCAGGAGCAGGATCTGGAAAAACTTTAACAATTATTGGAAAAATAAAATATTTAATTGAAAAACAAAATGTTAATCCAAAAGAAATACTTTGTTTATCATTTACAAATGAAACGGTTAATAGTTTAAAAAAGAAATTAGATTTAAAAATAGATATCTATACTTTTCATAAACTAAGTTTAGAAATATTAAAAGATAATCATGTTTATTTTAAAATAACTGAGCCTGATTATTTAGAATATTTGATTATTGAATACTTTGAAAATTTAATTTATCAAAATAGTTTAATTAAGTATGTTTTAGATTACTTTAAATATTATTTGAAAGATAACCAAGACTTAACTTATGAAAGATTAAAAACTGAGTATTTTAAAGAATTTATGGCTTATAAAAAGTTAATTATAAAATTTATTAATTTAATTAAGTGTAATAATCATGATTTAAATAACTTTAAAGGGTATTTAAAAAGAAATAAATATGTATTTTCAAGAAAAAAACAATATAAAAATAAATGTTTTTTAGTAATTATGTTTGATATTTATAAGCTTTATTTAGAAGAGTTAAATAGTAGTTTGGAAATAGATTTTGATTTTATGATTACAAAAGCGACTAATTCAATTAAAAAAAAGGGGTTAATTCGATATTATAAATATATCATTATAGATGAATTTCAAGATACTTCAATGGTTAGATATGAACTAATAAAAAAAATTCAAGAAGAATGTGATAGTCAAATTTTTTGTGTTGGAGATGATTTTCAATCCATTTATCGTTTTTCAGGTTGTACTTTGGATTTGTTTGTTAATTTTAAAAAGTATTTTAAAAAAGCAAATATTATGTATATGAATAAAACTTATAGAAATTCTTTGGATTTAATTAAAATTGCTTATCACTTTATTATTAAAAATAAATATCAATTAAGTAAGAAAATTATTTCTTTAAAAAGACTTGATAATCCTATCAAAATAGTATATTTTACAAAAAATAATTATTCTTATAAAATGTTGAATTTATTGGAAAAATTAAGGATTGAAGATAAGAAAAATATACTTATACTTGGACGGTGTAATCATGACTTAAACAACGCTTTTAAGGGTGAAGTTAGAAATAGTTTTCTAGTTTATAAAGATATGAAAATTAGGTTTTTAACTGTTCATACTTCAAAAGGTTTAGAAGCAGATAATGTTATTGTTTTAAATTTAAGTGATGATGTTTTAGGATTTCCTAATAAATTAGAAGATGATGAAGTTTTAAAATTATTTTTTAAAAATAAAGAAAAATATTTATATGCTGAAGAAAGAAGATTATTTTATGTAGCTTTAACAAGAACTAAAAATTATGTTTATTTAATGACTATGAAAAATAATAGTTCAAAGTTTGTTGATGAAATTAAGAAAGATTGTGAGGTTATTGAGGTTTAGAAAGTAAGTTAAATATATTATAAAATTTTGCATATGATATTAATGTTAGTCTTTTATTATTTTTATAAAAATGCTTAAAATATGCTTAAAAATTGTTGACTTTTAGGTATATTTTTCGTATAATCTATGTCGGTACATTGATTCCCGGACAGTTTCATGGTGGGAACATGAAACTAGAAGATAGGAGAAAAGGAAATGAAAAGTTTTATACAAAGAAAAGAAGATGTAGTTCGTTCTTGGTATGTTATTGATGCCGAGGGTAAATCACTAGGACGTGTTGCTACTAAAGCTGCACATATTTTAAGAGGAAAGCATAAAGTAACTTATACACCTAATGTTGATTGTGGTGATTATGTTATCATTATTAATGCTAAAAAAGTTAATTTAACTGGTAATAAGTTGAATGATAAGATGTATTATAATCATTCAATGTATCCAGGAGGATTAAGAGAAAGAAATGCACGTGAAATGCGTGAAAATTATCCAATTGAAATGGTTGAAAGGGCAGTTAAAGGAATGCTACCTCACAATCGTTTAGGAAGAGCTATGGGTAAAAAGTTATTTGTTTATGAAGGAGAAAATCATCCACATACAGCACAAAAACCAACCCAAATAGAGATTAAATAGGAGGATAATAAGTATGGCTAAAATTTATCAAGCAACAGGAAAAAGAAAAGCTAGTATTGCAAAAGTAAAACTTACAAATGGAAGTGGAAAAATAACAGTTAATGGACGTGATGTTCGTGAATATTTTCCATTTGAAACTCTTGTTATGGATTTAGAACAACCATTAGTACTTACTAATACAAAAGAATTATTTGATGTTGAAGTTACAACATTTGGTGGAGGTTTTAGAGGTCAATCAGGAGCAATTCGTTTAGGAATTACTAAAGCATTACTTGAATATGATTCAACAACAAGTCCTGATAGTGAAAATAGTTTAAGAAAAACTTTAAAAGCAGCTGGCTTTATCACTCGTGATTCAAGAGTTAAAGAACGTAAAAAATATGGTCTTAAGAAAGCTCGTCGTGCACCACAATTCTCAAAACGTTAGAATAATAACTACATTAAAACTTGTAAACATTATGTTTATAAGTTTTTTTCTTATTAAAAAAATTATATAATATTTTTAAGGAGAGCTTATGAACATATTTATTATTAATCCAAAAGCAGGAAATAAAAAAGCATTAGAATTAATTCCATTTTTAAAAGAAGTAGAAAATTCTTTAATCTATATTACTAAAGGACCAAAAGATGCAACTGAATTTTCATCTTATGTAACTAAAATATATCCAAATTCAATTATTTATAGTATCGGTGGAGATGGAACTTTAAATGAAGTTGTTAACGGAATAACCAATACTAATTCTAAACTTCATATTGTTCCTTTTGGAAGTGGTAATGATTATTATCGAATAATCAAAGATATTTTAGAACAACCAGTTGATATAGGAGATGTAAATGGTCATAAATTTATTAATATTTCATCTTTTGGAGTAGATGCTGAAATAGTAAATAAAGTTAATCAAGATAATTTACAATTTTTAAAATATCAAAGAAATATTTTAAAAACTCTTTTAAATTACCAAAAGAAAAATATTAAAATTAATAATAAGCAATCACTTATTAATGTTTTAGCTATTTGTAAAGGCAAATATTATGGAAATGGTATTCCAATTAATCCAAATTATGATTTAAATAATAGTCTTTTTAATATTTTAGAAGCAAGCAATTTAAATACTTTACAAATTATAAAAATATTTTTTCATATTTTTAAAGGAGATCATTTAGAACAAAAAGGGGTTAACTTTTTAAAAGCTAATAACATAAAAATTGAAAGTAAAGAGCCAATTTATTGTAATATTGATGGAGAAGTAATAACTGGAACTTCTTTTGATTTTAATTTAATACCAAACGGAATTACTATTACTAACCAAATACCTGAGAAAGTAAAAAAAATAATTTATACAAAATGAATGTTTAAAAATTAAGTGATAATTTTTTTACTTAAAATTATTGCATTATAAAAGGTAGGACTTGTATCCTACCTATATTTTTAATTTATATGAAAATTTTTGAAAGAAGCATAAAAATTCATCATTTAATTTTTAATAAGTTTTTCTTTTAATTTTTTAAGGCTGTTATAGGAATAACATATACTCCATCTTCTCTTTGATAAGCAGCATCAATTACACCACAAATAACGCCTAATACTTTTGGTGGTTTACCTTTATCTTCTTGTATTTCTTTTTTGATTTCTAGTAATTTTTTAGCTGCTGATTCTATTTGATAAGCTCCAAGTTTAATTTCAAAAGCACACCAATTGCCATCATTTAACTCAATTACGGAATCAATTTCATTTCCATTATAATCTTGATAATGATAACATTTAGCATCCATTGACTCAGCATATATTTTTAAGTCTCTTTCTACCATAGCTTCAAACATAAATCCAAAAGTATTTGGATCTTCAATTAATTTGTCAGCAGTTAAATTTAAAATAGCACATGATATCGATGGATCAACAAAATGTCTTTTCTCGGCTTGTTTTACTCTTATTTTTGATCTTACATTTAAGGAATATGGTTCATCATTATCAATTAAGAATAACTTATCTAACGCATTTAAATACGATGATATTGTTTTTTTATCTATGCTTTCGCTGTCATATTCTAAAATGTCATCAATAATTTTATTATTTGAAGCTGTTGTTGATTCATTTCTAGCTAATGATTTTAAAAGTAGATTGATCCTATGTTTATCTCTTTCTATTCCATCTAATTTATATAAATCATTATCAATAATCAATTTAATATATTGTTTAATTTTCTTTTGAGAATCTTCAGAAGTATCATTAAGATTAGCAGGCCAACCGCCCCTAACTACTAAATTAGCAAGTTCTTTTAAATCGGCTTTTTTATTTGCTTTAGCAATTTTTTTACCATCACAAAGATCTTTTAAAGAGACTATACCAGTAGAATCACCTGATTCATATAATGACATGGTTCTTAAATATATTTTTCCAAAACGTCCAGCCCCACTATGAAAAATTCCTTCTTTATTTGGAGTAGATGATCCTGTTAATATATATTGACCTCTTAAGCCTGTTCTATCAACATCATTTCTTATAGCATCCCATAAATTAGTAGCTTCTTGCCATTCATCTATTAGTCTTGGTTTTTCTCCATCCATGATAATTTCTGGAGATATTTTTGCAATACTAAGTTGATTTGATTCTTTTCCTGTTTCACTAAAAAGCATAGCTTCACTTTTGGCATGATATCTTCCAGCCCATGTTTTTCCACAATATTTTGGTCCTTCAATTACAACAGCTCCAAATAATCTCAAAAATTCTTCAATTTGATTATCAACTATTCTTTTTTTATAATTTAAAATTTCCACAAAATATCACCTCATTTTCATTTTAATTATATTCTTATATTTCAAAATAGTCAATGTCTATTGGACCACTTTTTCTATTTTCATTGGACCACTTTTTAACTATTTAATGCTTCACTTTTAAAAAACTTAATAAAAAGATTTAGAAAATTAGGTAATTAATCTTCTAAATCTTCTATTAATATTTATTTTTATTAATAGGTTCAATATGCCAATCTTCTCTATAACTTGCTTGTAATAAAGGAAAGGTTAAACCATATTTACTAGCATTTTGATGAGCCCAACCCATACTAGGACAGCTACTATCAGTTCTTCCATATCCACAGATACTACCATCACTTTGATAAAATTCTAAATCAGAAGCTATTCCAAAGCCATGTAAAGAATATCCAGGATAAGCAGCTCTTCCTCTTACCATGGTATTATAATAGTAAACTTGAGTATTATAAGTTCGACATCCTTGAGTACTAAAAGTTATTTTATAACCATTTTCATTAGCATCAGCAATAAATTTAGTTAATCTAGTATAAAAATAATTATTATATCCATAAGGATTATTATAGCCTTGACTAGCAGGATCACTAGGACAGCTAGTACCTGAATAAGTTGACCAATTACCACTTCTAAACAAAGGATAATAAAAAACTCCATCAACAACATAAACATTATTAAATTTATTATAATCAGTTTCTATTAAATTCAAAGTCTCTTCTTTAATACTTTCATCAACTTTATCATCATCTTTAAGAGCAGAACTAATTAAATTTAAAGTAGAATTAGTTTTTTTATTATCTTTATTAATAGAACTATTATAAGTTTTAATAATAGTATTTTCTAAGTACTTTTCTTTTACTTCTAAACTAATTTTTTTATTTTCTAAAGATTTATAAGTTTTTATATATTCTAAAAAGACATCTTTATTAGCATAAGTATAACAAACATTACTATCTTTATTTAAAGAATTATGTAAAGTAAAAGCTAAAATAAATAAAATAATTACATATATAAAACCTTTAATTTGTTTTTTAAAAATAAATTTATCTAACTTTTTATGTTTTTCTTTATATTTAATTATTTTTATAAAAGTTTTTTCTAAATATATAAAAGGTATTATAGTCATAGAAATACCTAAAAATAGTTTTAAAAAATATGTAAAAGTTAATAAATTTAAATTATTACATGTGAACATAATACCACCTTTAAAATGCTAATATTATATCATATTTTAAAAAATAATACAAATAAGATTTACAAATTATTTGTTTTAGATTATAATTTCTATTATAGGAGGAGTTATGAATTTAAATAAAGAAATAAATATAAATAAAAAATTTATTTTATTTTTCATACTTTTAAATATAATAACAATAGGTTTATATGCATCATATGCATATTATGAAATTAGTGTTATTCAAAATGGTATTGTAGTTCTTCATACAGCAAGTATTGATATAGAAACTAATATAAGTGGTTATGATACTCCAAGTTTTACTTTAAATAGTGGAAAAAGTACAACAATAACAGTTAATTTATCAGCAACTTCAACTAATGATATTGCATATAAAATGTATTATGAAGTAATAAGTGGTATTTCTACTTTTACTGTAACATCAACAACATCATTTACTAATGATATAGTTGAAGGAGAAATGAATCAAAGCAAAACTATTACTTTTACTTTT
>CALVPE010000065.1 GCA_944350485.1 uncultured Bacilli bacterium | reverse complement strand
AAATAATTCATATAAATATCACCAGTTACTAAAACTTGATTAGTTTTTCCACTTATAAAGTTTGTGTAAAGTGCATAACTAACTCCAATTGTTAAAGCTAATATTATAGTAATTACTAATATTATTTGGACTTTTTTATTTTTTTTCATATTTCCTCCAACTAAAAAATGCGTTTAAAGAACAAGCATTTTTAATGCGTTTAAAGAACAAGCATTTTTAATCCATTTTAAACATGCTTTTTAAATTTTTTTTATTTGATAGGTTATTAGTTAGTAGTAAACATCAACTAGGTTGACATATAAAATTATGTAAATAATCTCTACTTATTAAAATTTTTTTAATATTTTTCAAACTTAATTTTCTTATAAGCTACATACATTATTTCTATAGTTTTTATACAAAAACTATATAACAAAGCTAACTACTCTCCTATCTTATATTTAAGATTATAATATTTTTTCTTATTTTACAAATTATTCATAAAAAAATTTACTAATTTTCTTAGCAATTTTTTTCAATTTTCAATTAACTTTGGTACCACAATTAGAGCAGAAGTTACCATTAACTTTTTCTCCACAATTAGAACAATATTTTTGTATTTTTTTTTCAATCTTAGTTCCACATTTTGAACAAAAATTACCATTTTCTAAACTTCCGCACTTTGGACAACTACTTCCATTTGCTAAAGCTTTTTTTTCTTGCTCTTTCTTTTCTTCATTTTGTTTTACATATTCAAGTGGATTATTAGAGTTAATAGCACCATTCATCATTCCAAGACCCATAAAACCAGTAGCTGCCCCATTAGCATTACTAGCCGCATTTTCCATAGCTGTTGCTGTTGCATCAACCATACGTCCAGCTGCATATTCAGATTTACCAAACATACTAGCATTATCAAATTTTTGAATTCTTTCACGCGATTCATCATCAGGGGTAATTTTTTCAATCGCAACACTAATAACTTCCATACCTCTTAGTTGTTTCCAAGTTTCATCCAAAGCTTCGTTCATATGTTTAGCAATTAATAATTGCTTACTTGGTAAACTTGAAAATACAACACCGTCTCCAGCACAAGCTTGTAAACTAACATCTAAGGCACTAACGAATTCTGCATTAGCTTGTTCCATTAATTCTTCTTTGGTGTAAACATCCGTAATATTTCCAACTACATTTTTAAAAAAAGCAAATGGATCAGATATTTTAAAAGAATATACTCCATAATACCTAATATAAATATTTTTATATTCAGGATCTGGATATGGCATGGCTGTTGCAGAACCAAACTTATTATCTATTATTTCTTTAGCATTAATATAAAAAATTGCTTGTTCTTTGCTAGTAGCACCTCCAAATTTAAATCTTTCCCACATTTCTTTAAACATACCACCAAATTGACCAGCAAACAACGATGGTGAAGTAGAACTGTCAAAAGTATAAATACCTTCTTCAGCTGTTGCATCTAAAATCTTACCACTATCAAATATTAAAGCAATTTGACCAGGTGCAACTTGAATACGACTTTTATTAGATATTACACCATTTTTGGTTGTCTTTTTTACAACTAAAGTATCATTGTTTAAACTTTCACATGAAATATAGTCTTCCCATTGATCATGCAAAGTACTACTAACTGATGTAAAAGCTGATTTAATTAATCCCATTTTTTCACTCTCCCTAATTTAATTTTATCAAAATCATTTTAATTTTTCAATCATAAGCCTCAAAATTTATACTGAAAAAATAATACTATTTTTTAATTAATATGATTTAGATTATAAATTAATAAAAAAGTTATAAAGTTAGAATATTTTATATAGATAACATCTTTTTATCATTTTATCTAAATTCTTGAATATCATTTATACTAATAGCTAAATAAGGTAAAGTTTTATCTTTTTCTTTAACTAATAAGACAAAATCATTTGAAAAATCAAAATAACAACCACTTGCTATTTTATATTCATCAAATTCAATCTACTTTTTAATATAGTAAAATATTAAACAAGCAATCATGATAATAATAAATAATCCTGTTAAACCAATTTCTTTAATATATTTCATTTCTTCTCCTTTAAATTAACATTTTATTTAAATAACTAAAGTTTAGATTATATAATTGTTTATCTATTATTTTCTAAACAATCATTGATAACAAAACTTACCATATAAAGACCAAAGATACTTGGAATATAGGAATTTGATCCAATTACTTTAGTTGTTTTTGAAAATTGCTCAGTTGAATAAACAACTGGTATTTCTAAACATTCTTTATTATCTTTTAAGTTAAATCTTAAATTTTTAGCTAATTTATCGTAATCTGTTTTTTTTAATTTAGTTATCTTTATTTTAGTTGGATCAATTTTATAACCTGCTCCCATACTAGAAATTATTTTAATATTTTTTAAAATACATTTTCTAATAATAATTTCTTTAGCTTTTAAATTATCACAACAATCTAGAACATAGTCATATTTTTTATTAAAAATAAGATCTTGATTATCTTCATTATAGAAAATATCAAAAGTATCAACTTGGCACCTTGGATTGATATCTAAAATTCTTTGTTTTAAAACTTCAATTTTTTTCATACCTAAAGTAGAATGCATTGCTATAATTTGTCTATTAATATTGGTAATATCAATCGTATCATAATCCACTAAAGTTAATTTAGAAACGCCTGATCTTGCTAAACCCTCAACAGCATATCCTCCAACTCCTCCAACTCCAAGTACTAAAATACTTAAATTTTTAATTGCGGAAAAATTGTCTCCCACCAAAATTTTTAATCTTTCAAATTCCATAATCACTCCGTAATAACTAAATCCATTTTAATATCATGCTCTAAAACACTTAATTCATTAACTAAAAACTCCTTATAACAAAGACCAATTTTATAAATCTTTTTATTTTCTAAAAATTTATCATAATAACCTCCACCATAACCAAGACGATTATTAAATTTATCAAATAATAAACCTGGAACAATAATAATAGATTCTTTAAAATCAGTTAATTTTAAATTACCTATTGGTTCATAAATATTAAAAAATCCAAGTTTTAGTTCTTTTAAAGATTTTATTTGATAAAAATTTATTTCTTTAGCCTCTACTTTAGGTAAATAAATGTTTTTTTTCAACCTTAATAATTCTTTAATCAAATTAAAAGTATAAACTTCATCTTTTTTAGATACATATATTAAAATATTCTTAGTTTCTTGAACATTTTTATTTTTTAAAACTTTTTGTTTGATAATTTCATCTTTTTCTTTTTTTAAAATAATTTTTTTTCTTTTTTCTAAAACTTCTTTTCGAAGAAATTCTTTATAGTCAGTATTATTAAAAATGACGACCTCCTCCTCCATGACGAGAACCACTACTTGAAGTATGGTGACTTGATCCTCCACTAGAACTTGACCTACTACTTGAAGAATAACTATGACTTGATGTTTCTTTTGGCCTTATTTTTTTAGTTACTATTGTGTTAACTAAACGATCTGTTTTTAAATTTAAACTTCCTTGTTGCAAATATTCAATAGTTGAGATAGCTTTTATTTTTAATCTAGTTTTATAATAAAAAATTAAAGAAACAACTAAAGTTATTAAACATGAAGTAATAAAAATAATTTGATAAGGAAGATGTTTTATAATATATGGATCACCATTTTCATTAATTAAAATATCTTGAGTACTACTCGGATATCCTAAATCATAATAACTAGCAACCTTAACAATTATATTTGAAAAAGTATCGTAATATTTTTCTAAAGTTATATAACTATATCCAACATCTAAAATATTATCAATTCGAAAATCATCATACATTTTAATAGCATAACCAGTTGTTGATATATATAATTCCCTAGTTGTCATATCAATTAAGATTAACAAACCATCACGAGTTTCATTATAACCAAAAAGATTATAATCATAAAAATCATCAGCATATCTTCTAGCTTCAAACTTAGGATTTTCATTTGTTGTAACTAGAACTAAATCATAGCCAGTCTTTTTGATATAATTACTAACACTTTGGAATAATAAATTTTCTTCTTCATCTGTTAATAAATTAGCAAAATCATAAACTTTATCCATATCGTCAACACAAGGAGTTGTTAAAATATCATCAAGATTATCATCTTTAATAAATTGATCACGAACATTTAAATTAGTCTCCGTTCTTAGACAAGTTTTAATTTCTTTAGCAGAAGTTGGTAAAATATTAATCAACAATAGTAAAAGAATATAGATTAAATAATAAATAATTTTTTTCATTAGAATTTATAACCTCCAATTAAGAAAAAGACTAAAATTAAGCCAAAAGAAAGTAAAAAAGTTAAAATGATTGTTAAAAACATTTTTTTCTTATCAACTGGAATTTCTCCCACTAATTTACCAGTTTCTCCGTTCATAGCAAAGTGATAAACCTTATCTTGATATTTAATATTTAAAACCCAAACTGGCAAAAGAACGTATTTTATTTTTTCTTTGCTTACTAAATTCTTGTTATCTAAAACATTAACAGTTTGATAACTTGTAATTTGACCTCTTAAATAATTAGTTGAATCATTTTCAATTCTTTTTTGAACTTTTGCAAAGACTTTATTTTTTTCTTCATCATATTTTTCAGCTAAAAAGCCCGCTAAATAACTTGTTTCAAATTTTTTTAAATTATTAAAATTAAAAGGTTCAATAGCATTCATAATTTCATCATCAAATCTCGTTGCTGCATCATTTGGAACATTGTAAAAAGATAAACTACCACCACGTTCAACTTTATAAAAACTTGTTTTTGTATAAATATAATTACTATCAGACCAAGTCTTAATTCTTGTACAATCAGCTTGTAAATAACAATCATTTTTTAAATCATATAACCAAAAAGGAACATACAAGCCTTCCATTTCTTTAATATTATTTATATTGTTAAAATCTTTTGGTAACAAAGGACGCCCTTGACAAATTTTTTTAAAGGCATCAATTGCATCTTCTTTAGTTTTTTGAAAAAGAATTAAACTATCAGGTTTAAAAAGTCCAGTTAAACGATTTTTGATAATGGCATTACTTTTACAATAAACACATTTGGTACTAGAAGTATTATTTAAAGTTATAATTGAAGCTCCACAGTTATTGCAATAATAAGCATCTACTTCTTCTAATTTACTTTTTTCGTTTAAATTAACTTCTTGATGATGTTTTTCTTTATATTTTTTTATATCTTCTAGTGTAAATTCAGACCTACAATAATCACATCTAAATTTATCTAAAAGTGGTTTATAATGAATAGTAGCTCCACAGTTTAAACATTTTTCATCTAAAACTTCTTTATTTTTCATTTAGTCTAACTCCTTTCAATTTATTTTAAAATTTTATAAATAAAATTTGTTATTTTTTAACTTAATTCATCTATATAAATTATAAACTAAAAGTTAAAAAAATTAAACTAAATTTTTTAGAAAAAATAAAAGAATGAGGCATAATTTATAGCTTCATTCTTTTATTTTAAGAAATTTTAAATTTATTTGTATCATTATTTTATTAAGCGTAAATGTATATATAACCTTATCATTATCCTAACATAACTTCTACAGATATAATCATCGATTTTTCTTTTTGTAAGATATATTTTGTTATCTTGTAAAACTAAATTTATTTTTTATATTTTTTTATTTAAGTGGATATTTCTTAGTGATTTCAAGAACGTGTTTGCTTTCTTCTTTTAATATTTCTTTGTTATCTTTATTTCTTAAAACCTTGTAAATAATTTCAGCTATTTCTTCAAAATCTTTTTCTTTTAAACCTCTAGTTGTCATAGCAGGAGATCCTATTCTAATTCCACTTGCTTGCATAGCCTTTAATGTTTCATTTGGAATAGTGTTTTTATTAACTGTAATATGAATTTTATCAAGTATTTTTTCTGCTTCTTTTCCAGTCACTCCAAAAGAATTATAAACATCAACTAAAATTAAATGATTATCCGTTCCACCTGAAATTAATTTGACTTTGTTTTTTAAAAATACTTTGGCCATGGCTTGAATATTTTTAATAACTTGTTTTTGATATTCTTTAAAATCCGGTTGTAAAGCTTCATAAAAACACTCTGCTTTAGCACCTATTACATGCATTAAAGGACCACCTTGAATACCAGGGAAAATTACTTTATCAATTTTTTTAGCTATTTCTAAATCATTAGTTAAAATAATTCCACCTCTTGGTCCTCTTAAGGTTTTATGAGTAGTACTAGTTACAACATCAGCATAACAACATGGATTTTCATGAAGTCCAGTTGCTACTAAACCAGCAATATGTGCCATATCAACCATTAAATAAGCTCCTACGCTATCTGCTATTTCTCTAAACTTTTTAAAATCAATTTTTCTTGGATAAGCACTTGCGCCAGCAATAATCATTTTAGGTTTACACTCTTTAGCAATTTTTAAAATATCCTCATAATCTAATTTTTCAGTTTTAGGATTTAATTTATATTCAACAATATGATAATCCATACCACTAAAATTTAAACTATAACCATGCGTTAAATGTCCCCCATCTGATAAACCCATTCCCATAACTGTATCACCATGGTTTAAAAGAGCTCTATAAACGGCCATATTGGCTGTACTTCCTGAATGAGGTTGCACATTTGCGTATTTAACATTAAATAACTTTGTTACGTATTCAATCGCTTTATCTTCAAAAATATCAATATACTCACAACCACCATAATAACGTTTACCACTATACCCTTCAGCATATTTATTTGTTAAAATACTACCTTGTAATTCCCTAACAGCTTTTGAAACATAATTTTCTGATGCAATTAGTTCAATATTTTGATTTTGTCTTCTCTTTTCTTTAGCTAAAGCTTTTTTTAATTCTATATCCATCTTTCCACCTCATTTTAATTATATAAAATTTAAAAATTAAAATCTAGGTATTTGACAAAATAATTTTTATATGTTAGTTGAAAATACTTCCCTAATTAAAAAAAATATTATATAATACTCATATAAAGTAGTAGTATAAAAGAATAAAAGAGGTGCTAAATGATTGAATATGATTTTAAAAATGATGAAATAGCAAATATCGTTAATAATATGATTATTTATGCAGTTAGTAAGCGTGCTAGTGATATTCACTTTGATCCTATTGAAGATGGTCTAAAGGTTCGTCTTCGAATTGATGGTGTTTTGCAAGATCATACAGTTGTTCCATTAGAGTATCAAAATAATTTAACAACACGAATTAAATTAATCTCTGGAATGAATATAACAGAATCAAGACTTCCTCAAGATGGTGCTATTAAAGATACAATCAATGGAATTGATCTTGATATGCGTGTTGCAGTTTTAAATACGAATTTGGGGGAAAAAATAGTTATTCGTATCTTAGATTACACTAAAAGTACCGAAGGTTTAGAATCTCTTGGTTTTACTCCTAAAAACTTAATTAAAATTAAAAAAATGATTGAAGTACCTAATGGAATAATTTTAATAACTGGAGCAACTGGTACTGGTAAAAGTACAACCGTTTATACAATGCTTCAACATTTAAATAAAGAAGACACGAATATTATTACAGTTGAAGATCCGATTGAAATGAATATTGAAGGTATTAATCAAGTTCAAGTAAACCCAGAAATTGGTTTAACTTTCGCAAGAGTTTTAAGAAGTATTTTAAGACAAGATCCAAATATTATCTTAATTGGAGAAATTCGTGACTCAGAAACTGCTCAAATTGCCGTTCGAGCATCTATTACAGGTCATTTAGTTTTCTCTACTATTCACACTAATAACTCTTTATCAACCATTGAACGTTTACTTGATATGGATGTTGAAAGATACTTATTATCAAGTGCTTTAACTGGAATTGTCTCTCAAAAACTAGCTCGAAAATTATGCCCACATTGTCGAAAACTTCGCCCTACTACTGCTTATGAAAGACATATTTTTAAAGAAGTATTAAATAAAGACATTTTAGAAATAAATGATATTTATGGTCATTGTGAAAATTGCCGAAATGGTTACTATGGTCGTATTGCTATTCAAGAAGTTTTATTAATTGATGATGAAATTAGAAATGCTATTAATGATAAAAATATCTCTCGTCAAAAATTAAAAGAACTTGTTTATACTAAAGATGTTACAACTATGTTGCAAGATGGACTTGAAAAAGTTTTAGCTGGAATTACAACTTTTGAAGAAATTTATAAAAACGTTGCTATGGATAATGAATTCGAAGTTAATTATGATGAAGAATTAAATAATTTAAATAAAAATAATTTAAACGAAAATGAAACACTTACAGAAATTAAATTTTCAAATAATAGTCAAACTATGCCAATAAAAAAAAATAATTTAAAAAATAATAATACAGAAACACTTGATTTAATTTAAGTGTTTTCTTCTTGAAAAAATAAGGTATTTGAGCCTATTCCACCTTGATAATATCTTGGTACTTCTCCTTGAATTAGTTTAACTGCTAAAGGAATAACAACTATTACTTGCATTGTATCAGAATACATTGGTAAAATCATTTTAACATCAACAACAACATTTATATAAACTTCTATTAAAGAATTATTAATTCCATATTCTTTTACATCCGTTTTAATATTTGGATTAACTGAACTTATCAATTCTAACTTAACTGGTATTTTAGGACCTAAATTATTTAATAATGTTGTTTTAAAAATAATTCCAGTTGGAATATAAAAAATACTCTTAGAAATATTAAATTTTTCTAAAGTTGAAAAATCTTGCCTTTCGATTAATTTTAAATTTTTATAAACTAAATCAGCTATTTTAGACATTACTCTATTTACTATAACTGGATCAAAATCAACAATTGTTAATTTACTATTTTCATCTTGCTTAATTAAAAATAAACTATCAATGTTAAGTTCATTAGTAACTTCTTCCGTAACTGATTCATTAATAACTGTTGTAACTACTCTTTTCATTTCAGCTTCACTATAAGAAAGATAAATAGGCATTACTTTATTACTTAAAAAAATTAAAATAATAATCGACAAAATAACCATTAACAAAAGAATTAAAATTAACTTACAAACTTTTTTCTTCATCTATAAAATTATATTAAATAAATTTACAAAATATATTTTTTTTGCTATACTAATTATATCGTAAGAATAGAGGTGTTTATGAAACTTGATATTTTATTTAAAAATTTAAATCTTAAAGATTTAAATATTAAAGATTTAAATTTATTATTACAAATATTAAATGATTTAAATAATGATATTGAGGTGTTATAATGCTAGATAAAGTTATAGAAGAAATTATTAAACGTTTAAGTCCTCTTAAATCTTTATACCAAGAAGTTGATCCTTTAATTGAAGATTTAAAAAATCATGAATTTAATAGTTTAAATGATTTTATTAATAAATATTATCAAGACGTTTTTTATAGCACTGAATTTCAAAATTTTATCCTTGATTTAACTAATCAAGGCTTAATAAAAAAAGATTATCAAACTACTTTTAAAAAAGAAAATCAATACTATAGATTAATAGATTTTTATATTAAATCTCAAGTATTATTAAATGGATTTAAAGCTATTAATATGACTAATGATAAATTTTTAAATTTAAAAACAAAAGCAAAATTTACAATCAAAAAAGAAGAAATTGATGATGATACTGAATTTTTATCACTTGATGATAATGATGTTGAATTAATTAGAAGGAAACTTCTTGAGGCTCAATTAAACTATCTAAATAAACCAACCGAATTTATTGAAACCTTAGAAAAAATGTCTGAAAACGATATTTATAGTAGTTTACTTAATTTAGGTAATATTAGTTATATTCAACACTCTCTTGCTAATTTAGGAATTGAAACTTTAGAAAGATTATTAATTTTTATTGAAGAAAAAGAAAATAATAATCATAATTTAATTAATGGTTTTATAGAAGAATCTATAAAAAGAAATTTACATTTAAAAAAAAATAATTTACAAAAATGAACTATTAATTTTCTAGTTCATTTTTTAAATTTATGATTTATTATTATATTAAAATGATTTTAAAACTAATTAATGACCTTTTTATGCCAAGATCTTTTCTGACATTTATAACACTTCAAATATCTTGTTCTACCTATATGTGGAGCTAATAAAACTTGTTTATAAGTTGGTATATATTTAGTTTTACAATAATAACATTGATAATACCCTGCTTTTTGTTCAATTAATATACAAGTTCCGATGCCAATAAGAAAAATAACAGTTCCTAAAAAAACAGCTACTATTTTTAAACTATTACTTTGTTTAGTAAAAATAGAGAAAAAGATTAATAATAAAAATAAGATAGTAACACTAACACTAATTATGATTTCTGTAAATAGCAATATTCGATCATTTTCTTCTTTTTGTAATTTTAATTTTTTTTCTTCATTTTTTAAATCATTATTTTTCAATTTAATCACCTTTTTAATTAAGAATTTTAAATAATTATCTCAACTTTTTAAAAAAAACAAATAATTGCTAAGTTGACCTGCTTTATATTTTTAAATTTCATTAAATTTTAATAATTCTAATAATTTTTTAATTTCGTCTTTAGGTATATTTGAATCATTTATTTTTAGTAAATTTTCTAAAAATTCTTTGGTATTTTTACTTTGAGGTAACATATAACCGGCTTCACGATATAAATCTTCTGCCATTAAACGATTAGCTTTC
Organism: uncultured Bacilli bacterium; assembly: GCA_944350485.1. Lineage (GTDB taxonomy): Bacteria > Bacillota_I > Bacilli_A > RF39 > UBA660 > RUG591. Next base: position 2,457 of record CALVPE010000065.1, on the reverse strand, counting down.
ATTAAAGCTTTAGTAAATTGTTTTACTATTTTATCATCACTTTTACAATAAATATTATAAGCTATTTTTTCTTGTTCAACTTTACTTCTAATTATACTATTTAAACTCTTAATAACTGTCTCATCTTTACTTTGTTGAATTGGATAATCATACGGTACCATTGAAATAGCTTTAGAAGGACAAGCATTAGCGCAAGCACCACAACCAATACATTTACTAAAATCAATTTGACCAGTTTCAGTATCAGTAGCTCCAGTTGGACAAACATAAAGACATAAACAATCTTTACTACATAATCTTAAATTACGAACAGCTCTTACTTTACTCATTAGGCACCTCTTTCTATTTCTAGCATTTTAAAACTTGGAACTTTACAAACAGGACATATTTCAGGTTTATTATCTCCAACATAAATAAAACCACAAATATCACAAACATAAACTTTAGTATTTTTAGTAAATTCTTTATCTTTATCATATTGACTTAATAATGATTTTAAAATCATGGTTACTTTTTCTCCCCAAGTAATTACTCGAAGAGCTCCACGATCATTTTTATCACTAGCTATCTTTCTTGCATTTTTATAATTAGTTTCTAAATCTTCATTTATTTTAAAAATTAAATCTTTAAAATCATTATTTTCATTTTTTTGATTTTTACTTTCATAATAACTTGCTAATTTATAAAAATCTTCTGCTTCTTTTTCTAAATATTGCTTTTCACAACCTCTCCCTAAACTACTACATAAAGCACTAATTTCAGCATTAGTCATTTCTCTTAAATCTTCTGATTCAAAATTTTTAACTTCTTCTACTTTTACTGTATCTTCTTCTGTTTTTTCAACTTCAAATACATTTTTAGAAGCACCACATAAAGGACAAACCCAATTATCTGGTAATTCATCGAAAGGAATACCTTCTTTTTCTTCATCATAAATATATCCACAAATTGGACAAACATATTTCTTCAAATCACAACCTTCTTTCCATATTTAGTATAACATACTTTTTAAATAAATTTATATATTAAAATATAATAAAAAAAAATACACAATAAAATATGTCATAAATTATTAAAATATTTAATAAATTTTGATATTAATTTTAACAAATATTTTTATTAATAATTAATATTTTTTAAATTAATAAAAAGCATAATATTAAATTTGTTTATATAAATAAAAACTCACATAACTAAATACAGTATGTAAGTTTAAAACTCAACAAAATGAATGAATTAGAAAATAAAAAATCGAACTTTAAAGTTCGACTAAATTCAAATGGAGCCAACGTCGTAGGTATCTACAACTTTTTTCCAATATACGAATTGATACATAAATATCAATCACTAAATATAGTTTACCATAAAATTATATAAAATTCAACAAATTTCTTTAAATATCAACGAAAAAGTGTGTAGTGTTACAATTGATGTGAGACCATCAATTAATTTTAAAAGCGATTAAACCATGATAAAATGTAATTGCATAAAAACATTTAAGAAAGTATTTAATCGCTATGACAATTATATCACAATCTCTACGTTATTTACCACATGATCTTAATACCAAATTTTATTCTGTTAAATTATATAGACAAACTAAATCTACTAAATTCGTATGTAGACGATATAAAATCTCTAAAGCATCTCTTATGAGATGGAATAAGCAATTTGACGGAACAAAAGAATCTTTGATAAATAAATCGCATAAACCTAAATCTAAACATCCTAATGCTCATACTGATGAAGAATTAAAATGGATTAAAGATTATATGCGTCGTAATCCAAATATAACACTTTCTGAACTATATGGTAAATTACGAACTGATAAAGGTTATTCACGCCACGCTTGCTCTTTATTTAGAGTTATGCGTAAAATGGGATATTTTGTTCATAAAGAAAAACATTCTAAATATGTTCCTAAACCATATGATACTCCTAAAGAATTAGGTATTAAATGGCAATTAGATGTTAAATATATACCTAAAAATTGCTATTCTGGAACAGATGGACAAAAATTCTTTCAATATACTGTTATTGATGAAGCATCAAGAGAACGATTCATTTATCCTTATAAAGAACAATCATCTTATTCAACAATTGATTTTATAAAAAGAGCTATTCTTTATTTCGGATATAAACCTAAAATAATTCAAACAGATAATGGCAGTGAATTTACTCATATTTCTAAAACTGAAAGAGTCCATCCATTTGATGCATTATGTAATTCATTAGGTATAGAGCATAAACTAATTAGGCCAAGAACACCAAGGCACAATGGTAAAGTTGAACGAAGCCACAGAAACGACCAACAAAGATTTTATCAGTTCTTAAAATTTTATTCTTATAATGATTTATTAATTCAAATGAAATCTTATCTAAAACGTTCAAATAATATTCCAATGCAAGTTCTTAGTTGGAAAACACCATTAGAAACAAGAAATAACTTATCTAAAT
>CALVPE010000064.1 GCA_944350485.1 uncultured Bacilli bacterium | reverse complement strand
GCTAATGCTTTTTTATTAAAAAGTAACTCAGAAGTGGAAATTATTAAAGATTAGATTATAAATTAAATTAAAATAGTAAAAATTTATTTAAAATAATAACATGTAAGAATATGCTTTTAAGTATATTTTTTTAATGAATTTTATTTACAAGAATTCGTTACATTTAAAGTAAATATATGGTACATCAAACTTAAAATCTGCAATTCATAAGTTTGAAAAATTTAAAAATAATTGGAATAAATATCCTGGAGCATTTGATGTATGGGAAAGAAATTTTAAACATGTAGAACAATTATTTAATTATCCAAGTGATATTAGAAAAATAATGTATACTACTAATCTATAGAATCAGTTAATTCATCATTTAAAAAAGTAACTAAAAAAGGTGTTTTTCCAAATGAAAATACATTACTTAAACTACTTTATTTACGAATTCAAGAACTTTATAAAAATGGGATTGTTTAGTTATAAGTGATAGGTCTTTAGTTAGAAATCAACTTGATTAGGATTCTATTTAAAAGAAAGATTTCGTAAATATATGTAATTTTTCTTTTACTAGAAATTATATTTCAAATAAAAAATTTTAATCAAGGCTAAATTAACAGCTGCGCTTGCCCTGACTAAAATTTCATTTAAAAATTATATATTAATAACAAAAGAAGAAATGTTGTTTGATAATTAGTTATTTTATATATAACTTATAGACAACTTACATATTTTATTTTACACTCTCACTCTCAATAATAAAATAAAGTTTTTATATTTTAGATAAAAAGAATAAAATTAGATATTTTTCAAAACCTTTACTCTTTTTCTTCTTCTTTTTTAGAATCATTTTCTAAATTTATATTAGGTTGATTATATTCATCAAAGACTTGACTTGTATAATTAGGTTCAGTTCCTTTGATATAATAAAGAATTTTTTTATGAGTATCACTATCGGTTACTAAATTACCAGTTATGGGATTAACTATGACTCCAACTACATTAGGTGGTAAATCATACCAAGTAACTTTTTTATCTTTTAAGTAACTTTCTACTGCTCCAGCCCAAATTTTTTTAGAATATTTGAAATCTTTTTCTTCTAAATCTTTATTATCATCATATCCTATCCAAATAGAAGAAACAATATCCTGATTAAATCCTATAATCCAGTTATCTGTATTAGTAGAACCAGATTTAATTCCATAATCATGACTTAGCATGCTAGCAATTGAAATATTGGTTGGATAGGTATAATCAACCATATTATAATCATAAGTTCCTTTTAATAAATCATTTAAAATATAAGTTGTATTTTTATTTAAAACTACCTCACTCGTATCCTTATGTTCATAGATAGTGTTTCCGGCCATATCCGTTATTTTTTTTATAAAAAATGGTTCATGTTTAACTCCTAAACTAGCTAAAGTAGCATAAGCATTGGTAATTTCTAAATGATTTAACTCAACTGTTCCTAAAGGAAGAGAGGGAATAGGATCTAATTTTGTTTTGATTCCAACTCTTTTACCAATGTCAACTAAATTATTTTCTCCTAGGAATAAATGTGTTTTGACAGCATAAATATTATCTGAAAAAGAGATAGCGGAAGCCATACTTATATTTTTATTAGCATATAAATTATTATAATTTTTAGGTGCATAAACATTATTTACACCCATTGTAAAACTTGTTTCTTGTGATAAAAAAGATGTACTAGCTGTAAAACCATTTTCAAGAGCACTATAATAAAGAAAAGGTTTCATAAGTGATCCAACTTGTCTTTTAGAACTAATAGCTCGGTTAAATTCACTTTTGTTATAATTTCTACCTCCTATTAAACCAATTACAGCTCCATTTTTTGGATTCATCATAATTCCACTTACTTGAATTTTTTCATTATCAAGAATATTATTATTGATACTATTTTCTAAACTTTCTTGAGCTTTCAAATCTAAATTAGTATAAATTTTTACTCCTGATTGTAAATAAGCTTCTATATTTTTAAAACTTTTTAATTCTTTTAAAACAGCATCTTGATAATACATAAGAGTATTCAAATTAATTTTTTCTCGTTTTCCATAAAAAGATAATTTTTCATTTATTGCTTTTTGATATTCATCTTCCGTAATTAGTTTATTATTTAACATCGTTTTTAAAATATAAGTTTGTCTTTTCTTAGCAATATCTAAATTAATTAAAGGTGAATAATTAGAAGGAGATTTAGGTATACCAACTAACATCGTAGCTTCTGCTAAAGTTAAATCCTGAGCTTTTTTATTAAAATAAAAATTACTAGCATTTTCAATACCAAACATACCATGTCCATAATTAATACAATTTAAATAGCCTTCTAAAATATCATCTTTTGAATAATGTGTTTCAACTTGAATAGTATACCAAACTTCTTTTAATTTCCGGCTCCATGTTTTATCAAATTCCAAAAATAAATTTTTAGCATATTGTTGACTAATAGTTGAAGCACCTTGACTATAATTATGATTTATTAAATTAATGTACATGGCTTTCATTATTCTTAAAACATTAAATCCATGATGATTATAAAAATCCTTATCTTCAACAACAATTGTTGCTTCTTTAACATAAGAACTAATATCTTCTAAATTAGCCCATTTACTAGTTCCATTTCCTTGAAAAAATAAGTCTCCATTTATATCATATAAATAATAACTACCTGTATTATTTATATCTAATTTAGGTATCATTCTTGCATATAAATATAAACCTGTAATAAAAAAAACACCTAAAAATAGTCCAATTATTGATACTTTAACTAGTTTTCTAACTATTTTCATACTTTCACCTATCTTTATTATCTTCAAAAAAACATTAAAATATGTGTTCAAATTTTATCATTTGTGATATAATGCATGTCGATATGTATTATTGCATGTTGGTGATTTATGGAAAAAGTAAATTTAATAGTTAAATGTTGTTTAATAAATAAGAAATATGAATACAATATTAAAGGAATTTTAAAAGATAATAAATTAATATTTTTTTTAGAAAATAATAAAATGATTTTATATCATAACAATATTTTAAAAAGAGAAACAATAGAAGAAGAAATCTTATTTGATTTTAAAAAAGAGATTTGTCAAATTAAAGATAAAAAAACAAAAAAAAATATTGATTTTCCAATAAAAGTTAAAAAATTAATAAATAATAATAATACATTTGAAGTTTTATATCAAATATTAGATGATAAGTTTAAAATAGAAATTATAGTTAGATAAATTATTAGGTTGGGAGGATAGATATGAAAAAGATAATTAAAGAAGATGTAATTAATATGTCTTATAAAGATATTACAAATTTAATTTTAGAAAGAGAAAAAAGAGGTATAAATACTCTTGAATTATTTACAGAAATTGTTAATTTACTTGAATTACCAGCAGTAACGATTGAAAATAAAATAGGAGATTATTATACTTCTTTAACAACTGATAAAAGATTTATATTAGTTGATGGTTTATGGGATTTAAGAAAGAGACATACTTCCGATAAATTAATTGTTGATTCTATGGAAGATGATGATATTAGTGAAACACCAGAAGAAGATGGAACAGTTGATGAAGATTATGAAGATGAATATGATGATGGTGATGTTGATCGTGAAGAAGATTATGAAGAAACAAATACTGATGATGATTTAGCAGATTTAGTTGTTTTAGATGAAGAAGATTTAAATTAATAAAATTTAAAAGGAGATTTTATGTTAGAAAGATTAGATTTAATCGAAAAAAGATACCAAGAAATTCAAAAATTATTAATCGATCCAAGTGTTATTTCAAATATTAATAAATCAAAAGAATTATCTATTGAGTTATCTAGTATAGAAGATACTGTTCTTTGTTATCAAAAATATAAAAGTGTTTTAGCAGATTTAGAATCAGCTACTGAGATGTTAAAAGATAGTGAATTACATGATTTTGCTTTAGAAGAAATAAATCGTTTAAATGAAGAAAAACAGAAACTAGAAAGTGAGTTAGAAGTTCTTTTAATTCCAAAAGATAAAAATGATTTAAAAAATGTAATTATGGAAATAAGAGGAGCTGCAGGTGGAGATGAAGGTAATATTTTTGCTGGTGATTTATTTCGTATGTATGAAAAATATTGCTTAAAACATGGTTTTCAAATAGAAATTTTAAATGCTATGGAAGGAACAAGTGGAGGTTACACTTTAATTGAATTTATGGTTAAAGGAAAAAATGTTTATTCAAAATTAAAGTATGAAAGTGGATCTCATCGTGTTCAAAGAGTTCCAGTTACTGAAGCAAATGGCAGGATTCAAACATCAACTGCCACCGTTTTAGTTATGCCAGAGCCTGATTCTTTAGATTTTCAATTAAATATGGATGAAATTCGTATTGATATTACTAGAAGCAGTGGTTGCGGTGGACAAGGTGTTAATACAACTGATTCAGCTGTTCGTTTAACCCATATTCCAACTGGAATTGTTGTTTACTCTCAAACTGAAAGATCGCAAATTAAAAATAAAGAAAAAGGTTTAAAAATATTAGAAGCTCGTGTTTTTGATTTAAAAAATCGCGAAAGAGAAGAAAAACTTGGTAATGAACGTCGTAGTAAAATTGGAACAGGTGATCGTTCAGAAAAAATTAGAACTTATAATTACCCTCAAAATAGAGTAACAGATCATAGAATAGGATTTACAACCAAACAACTTGATAAAGTTATGGATGGCGATTTAGACGAAATAATTGAAGCTTTAATAACCGAGGATCAGAAAAGAAAATTAGCAGGTGTATAAATGACAGTTGAAAAATTGCTTTTAGAAGGCAATAAAATTACACATAAAGATATGTCTCGCTTAATTCTTGCTACTTTGTTAGAAAAAAATCCTTTAGAACTTACGCTTCATTTAGACTTAGAAGTTCCAAAAGAAATTGTTATTAAATACCAAAAGTGCTTAGAAAATTTAAAAAAAGGACTACCTTTACAATATGCCTTAAATTCGACTAATTTTATGGGGTTAGATTTCTATGTTGATTCAAGAGTTTTAATACCAAGATTTGAAACTGAAGAACTAGTTGATAATACTAATAATTATTTAAAAAAATATTTTAACAAAAATATTCAGGTTTTAGATCTTTGTTCAGGATCAGGTTGTATAGGTTTAACTTTAAAATATTATAACCCAACCTTTAATATAACTTTAGTAGATATTAGTAAAGATGCTTTAGATGTTAGTAAAATTAATGCTAATAATTTTAATTTGAAAGTTAATTTTCAAGAGTCAGATTTATTTCAAAATATTAAGGAAAAATATGATGTAATTATCTCTAATCCACCTTATATAGGTCAAAATGATAAAATAGAAGATATTGTTTTTCAAAATGAACCTCATTTAGCTTTATATGCTAATAATAATGGTTTAGAATTTTATGAAAGAATTTTAAGTTCCTGTGAAAATTATCTAAATTCTAAATATTTAATCGCTTTTGAAATAGGTTCTAATCAATTAGAAAAAATCCGAGATTTAATCAACAAATATTTAAAAGATGTTAAAGTTATTAGTAAAAAAGATCTATCCAATCGTGATCGAATGGTCTTTATTTTCAAAAATGTTAATTTTAATGAATAAAATATTTAAAATCACCCATTATGTTTATGAAAGGTGATTTTTTTGAAAAAAACAATTATTTTAGTATTTTCAGCAGTTTTAATTATATTTCTTTGTCAAGAAAAGAGTCAAAAAGTAATTATTCCAAAAAATTCTATTAGAATAAGAATCATTGCTAATAGTAATTCTAGTACTGATTTATTAAAAAAAATGCAAATAAAAGATGAAATTGAAAATAAAATATATGATTTATTAAAAGATGTTAATTCTATAGAAGAAGCTAGGGAAATTATTTCTCTTAATTTAGATAAATTAAATATTATTCTTGAAGAAGAAACAGATGATTTTAAGATTAGTTTTGGAAATAATTATTTTCCTAAAAAAGTTTATAAAGATGTTATTTATGAAGAAGGAAATTACGAGTCTTTAGTTATAACTTTGGGACAAGGAAAAGGGGATAATTGGTGGTGTGTTTTATTTCCACCTCTTTGTTTATTAGAAAATAATGATAATACAAAAGATGTTGAATATAAATTTTTTATAAAAGAGATAATTGATAAATATAAAAACAATAATTAATCATTATTTTTTTATTTAGAAATATTATCTTTTATTTGGTTGTAAAAAATTTGGAGAGTAAAGTCATAAATGTAATATATTAATTATAAATAGTAAAAATTATATAAAATATGAATAATACAAATGTACGTTGTTTGACTTTTTAACTTTTTTTTGTTATAATGTAGGCGTGTTCAAGAGAGGGGATTTTTGATGAAAAATATTGAAAAAATAAAAATTTATACTTTTAATGGTAGTAAAAAGTATGGAATTGTAATTTATAAGGATGGAACTACTGAATTTATTGATGATCAAAAAAAATTAAATAGTAAATTATTAAATTTATATGACCAAAATAATAAAATGCCAGTTGATGTAAAAGAAAAAGGAATTTTTTTACAAAAAAATGGTTTATTAACTTTTGAAGAAAAAAATATAATTATAGATATTAGAACATTGAAAGAAGCAACTGATATGTATGTTGTTGAAAGAATTTCAGGAGCAACTGAAGTGGTATCTAAAAATGATTTAAGCAAAATCAAAAAAGAATTAGAAACCGTTTCAGGTTTAGATTATTTAAACATTCAATCACTATTAAATGATGAATATGATGATGAACCTTTTGAAATTGACAATCCTAGAGGAAAAGTATATCTTACTAAAGAAGGAAAAAAACTTTTTAAAAAAATTGCTAAAGGTGCAGTAGCTCTTGTTGTTGTTGGTGGTATAATGGCTGCAGGAGTTAAAATTGGAGAAAATAAAAATAAAGATGCAGAAGATGATGTTAAAAGTGATAGTTTAGGATATGAAACTTTAGCACCTGAAATGCCAGAACCTACACCTCAATCAGAGTTAGTAGAGTTACCAACAATTACAGTTGAACCAACTGCTGTTCCAACTTCAGTACCTACAGCTCAACCAACAGCAATTCCAACCTCAGTACCTACAGCTCAACCAACAGAAGTTCCAACCTCAGTACCTACAGCTCAACCAATTGAAGATATTGAACCTTACGTTGAAGAAGTAAGAGATGGTTATGTAACTAAATATTGGTATGGTGATAATTATGATTTTAGTTTAGAAAATTTATATCAACATAGTCATGATAGTTTTGATAGCGTTAGAAATTATTTTGTTGATCCTGAAAATTATCCAATGGAACCTGGTAAAGCAACTTATATTAATTTTGGTTTCGCTTTTACAGGTGATGATAAAATCTTTATTGATCATTTTTCAGAGACAAGAAATTTTTTAGAAGAAAAAAGATATCAAATAGCTGAAAATCAAAATAATCCAGAAGCTTTAAATATTGCTATTGAGGATTTCAAAACTTATTTAAAAGATGCAAATCTTGATAATATATTACGTATAGCTAATGGTTATGGTGTTTATACAAATGATGGCGGAGTTGAAAGATACATTTATTTTGATGACTTATCAACTGAAGCTAAAGACTTAGTTATTAATTTAGCAGTGGATATGTATTCTCCATTACTTACTGATACAATCGAATATGAGCACGATGATGTTATTGATACAATCACAAGTGATGATGTTTTCCAAACACTACAAGACAAATATTATAGCTATCATTCTGAAAAATCTAAATAAAATTGTTTGAAAAAAGAAATTATTATTTAATAAATTATTTTGGTATGAACCCCGTTTTTTAAATATAGAAACGAGGTTTTTACATGATTAATTTTTTTATTTAATGAAAGTTTATTAAAGTAGGTATTTATTTCTTTTGATATTATAAATAAAATTTCTAAAATGTAAAAGTAAGAGTATTTTTAACTTATAATATTTATTTAAAATTTTAATTGGTAAATCTTTTCATTTTGAAAATACTATTATTTATATTCTTTTTGACTTTTCTAAAATTTTGTAGTATTCTTTTTTTGGGTGATATCATGTTGGTTAATAGTAAAAAAATTTTGAAAGATGCTAAAAAAAATAAAAAAGCAGTTTTTCAGTTTAATATAAATAATTTAGAATGGACAAGATGTATTTTAGAAAAGTGTGACGAATTGCAAGTTCCAGTTATTTTAGGAGTTAGTGAGAGTGCTATTAAATATATGGGTGGATATAATGTTGTAGCATCTCTTTGTTATAGTTTAATAACTGATTTAAATATTGGAATAGATGTATGTTTACATTTAGATCATGGTTCTAGTTTAAAAAATTGTATTGAAGCAATTGATGCAGGTTTTAATTCTGTTATGATTGATGGATCTAAGTTACCTTTTAATGAAAATGTTGAATTAGTAAAAGATGTTGTTTTGTATGCTAAAAATAACGATGTTTCGGTTGAAGCTGAAATAGGTTCTATGGGAGCCATTAATCAAAATCAATTATCACTGGGAATCAATACTAATTTAGAAGATTGTTTAAAGTTTGTTGCCGAAACGGGCATTGATTCCGTAGCAGCTTCGGTTGGAACAGTTCATGGTATTTACAAAGGAGAACTTAATATTGATTATAAATTAATTAAAAATTTAGCTGATAATTTAACTATTCCTCTAGTTTTACATGGAGGAAGCGGCTTAGAAAATGCTATTTTAAAAAAATGTGTTGAATCAGGAATTACTAAAATAAATATTAATTCTGATTTACAAGCGGTTTGGAGTCAAAGTATTAGAAAGTTTATAAAAGAAAATCCTAATATTATTGATCCAAGAAAAATAATCGGAAGTGGGTTTGAAGCTATAAAAAAAGAAATAGCTTCAAAAATTAACATAAATAAGTAAAGAAAATAAGATATAGTGGTGATAATATGCAAGTTTTAAAAATAATGGGAAATCAAAAATTAACAGGAACAATTCGAATTGGAGGTTCAAAAAATAGTTCGGTTGCTTTAATACCAGCAACTTTATTAGCAAGTAATCAAACAACTCTTTGTAATATTCCAAGTATTTCAGATATTGATTATTTAGAAAAAACTTTAAATTATTTAAATGTTAAAGTAAATCGAGCCAGCGGTAGTATGGTAATAGACCCAAGTTCCATGGAAAATTTAGAAATACCAGAAGAATTATCAAGTAAGCTTCGAGCTTCTTATTATTTTATGGCAGTTTTACTTGCTAAGTACAAATATGTTAAGATGCATTTTCCAGGTGGATGTCAAATAGGAAGTAGACCAATTGATCAAACATTAAAAGCTTTTCGTCTTTTAGGAGCAAATATTAAAGAAGAAGATTCTATTTATACAATTGAAGCTAAGGAATTAGTTGGCAATACTATTCCTTTAGATATGCCAAGTGTTGGAGCAACAATTAATGCTATTTTAGTAGGCGTTCTTGCTAAAGGAACGACTATCATTAAAAATGCAGCAACTGAACCTGAAATAGGTGATTTAATAACAATGTTAAATAAAATGGGTGCTAAAATTAAAGGAATAAATACTAACGAAATAATTATTAAAGGAGTTACTAATTTACATGGTTGTAATCATGATATAATCCCTGATCGAATAGAAGCTGGAACTTATACAATTATTGGTGCTTTGCTTGGAAATCCTTTAAAAATCGATAATATAATTCCCAAACATATTCAAAGTTTAACTACTAAATTACACGATATGCAAGTTAATCTAGATATTCATGAAGATTATTTAGTTGTTAATAATCAAAATAAATTAATAGCAACTGATATCATGACTGCTCCTTTTCCTAATTTTCCAACAGATTTACAGCAACCTTTTGTAACACTTTTAACCCAGGCTCAAGGTAAAAGTTCGGTAAAAGAAACTATTTATGAAAATCGTTTTATGAATATTCCTTATTTAAATAAAATGGGTGCTAATATTCAGATTAATCAAAAGACTGCTACTATCTTAGGAGCAACTAAATTGGTTGGATCAGAAGTTAAAGCCACTGATTTAAGAGCAGGAGCTTCACTTTTAATAGCTGGTTTAATAGCTGAAGGAAAAACCATCATAACAGATATAAATCATATATTAAGAGGATACGAGGAAATAGTAGAAAAATTGACAAATGTAGGTGCTAAAATAGAGATTGAAGAAATATAATAATATAGCTTTAATCTTTTTTTTTGGAGGTTTTATGAAAAAAATTATTTTAATAATTTTCATAATCTTTTTAACTTTTCTAATCTACAAATTTAATGATAAAAATTTAATTGATTACGTCTCTATTGGAGATTCTTTTGACCTTGGTATAAATTCCTATGGTAATAATACTTATAGTTATCATGATTATATTAAAACTTATTTAAATGACAATAATTTACTTAATACAAGCAATTTCTATTTTTCAAAATTAAATTATAAAACTGAAGAATTATTAACTGATTTAAAAAACAATAAAACCATCCTTGCTAATGATAAAAATTATAACATTCGAAAAGAATTAAGAGAAGCAGATTTGATTACTATTTCTATTGGTTTAGATGAATTAATGTCTAATATTGAATATAATAATAATTTATTAAATAAAGAAACATTATATGAAAAAACTGATATTATGATAAAAAATATGAATGAAATTATTTATAATATAACTAAATTATCTAAAGGTAAAATAATATTAATTGGTTATTACAATCCTTATAATAATTACAATAAAGATTTAAATGATTTTTTTGCTTATATTTCTGATCAATATTTGACAATAGCTAAAAAATATAAAATTGAATATCTAGATATCTATAATTTAATTAAACAAGATAAAAACTATTTACCTAATAAAAAAGATTATCATCTAACTAGTAAAGCATATTTAAAAGTAGCTAGTAAGATTATTGAAATAATAGAAAGTAATCTATAAAATTAAGCAGTTTAATAAAAAAAATTAATATTGAATAAAAAAAATATAAAAAATTCTTAAAATACTTGCTAAGTGCTAAAAAAAACTTGCTTTTTTTTTGGAAAAATGGTATCTTATATGAGAAATATTTATTACTATGAATAAATTATTCATGGCGAAAGGAGATAATGATGAAGAAAAATATCCATCCAAAGAATTATGAAGTAACTGTTACATGTGCTTGTGGTGAAACTTTTAAAGCTGTTTCTACAAAACAAGAGCTTAATGTTGAAGTATGTTCAAAATGTCATCCGTTCTATACTGGAAAACAAAGTAGAGCTTCACGTGCAGGACGTGTTGATAAGTTTAACAAAAAATATGGTTTTGAAAAAAGCGAATAGGCTTTTTTTTTTAGTAAAAATATGCTATATTTAAATTGGTGAAATTATGAAAAAAATAAAAATTGGTTTTGCAGCTGATCATCGTGGTTATGAATTAAAACAACAATTAATTGATTATTTTAAAAAACAAGATTATATTATTGATATTACAGATTGTGGAACAAATTCAAATGATGCTTGTGATTATCCTGATTATGCTTATTTACTTGGTAAAAGTATTATTACTAATGAAGTTGATTGTGGAATTGCAATATGTGGAAGTGGAATTGGTATTAGTATAGCTTTAAATAAAATAAAAGGAGTTTATTGTGCTAAAGTAAGTAGTGCCATTGAAGCTCAATATGCAAGATTAGATAATGATCCAAATTGTCTTGCCATTTCAGCAACTATACCTTTAAAAGAAGCCATTTTAATAGTTGAAACATTTTTAAAAACAGATTTTTCTAATTTAGAAAGACATAAATTAAGAATTTCTAAAATTAAAAAAATAGAGGAAAATTTGTATGACTAAATTTATTTTATATGTTTTAGTTACAATAATAACATTTTGGTCAATGGATGGAGTAAATCTTAATATTATTTTTAAAAAAGGACAAGTTGTTAAAGCTCGTGTTATTTATTTTTTAATTCTATTATCTATTATTTACCTAGTTACTAATTTTATTTATGATTTTATTTATTTAAAAATTTTTTAAAAAATAACTTTTAATAGTATAAAAAGATTAGTTCAGGAAATACTTTAAATGAGGTGAATTTTATGAAATTAAAACCATTTGTATTTCCTGTTATTTATATTTCTTTGATATTTACTTTAGTAATAGGTTTATATTTTACTAGTAAAGTTATGAAAGTAGATGATGTTAATTCTTTAAATGATATTACTTACGTATCTAAAACAATTTTAAGTGATACAGTTCCAGTTATTAATACTAGTGATGTTGTTATTAATCCTTATGTCGGAGAAGATGTTAAGATTTCAAGATATTTTTATAACTTAGAAGATGATGTTGATAGACAAAAAGAATCAATTGTTTTTTATAATAACACTTATATGCCAAGTACAGGTATTGATTATACTTCTTCTAATAGCTTTGAAGTAGTCAGTGTTCTTGATGGGACAATAATTGATATTAAAGAAGATGAATTACTAGGAAAAATTGTTGAAATAAGACACAATAATGAGTTTGTATCTTCTTATGCTGGTTTATCAGAAATAAATGTTCAAAAAGGTGAAACTATTACTAAAGGTATGAAAATAGGAATGTCTGGAACAAGTAAAGTTAATGAAAGTTTAGGAAATCATTTACATTTTGAAATTTATCAAAGTGGTAGTAATATTGATCCACTTAAAGTAATTGATAAAAAATTAGAAGATTTTTAAAATTATTTATCATAAAATGCTAATACTAAAAAGTTATTAGTATTTTTTTTCATATTTTTTTTGAATATGTCAATACTATAACTGAGGTGAAATATGAAAGATATAGGAATTGATTTAGGTACAGCTAATATTTTAATATATATAAAAGGACAAGGAATAGTTTTAAATGAGCCAAGTGTAGTAGCAATTGATGTAGAAACTAAAAAGCCATTAGCTTTTGGTGATGAAGCTAATCAAATGCTTGGAAAAACACCTTTTAAAGTAAAAGCGATTAAACCAATGAAAGATGGTGTTATTGCTGATTTTGAAATCACTGAAATGATGCTTGATTATTTTGTCAATAAAATTAAAGCTCGAGGAATATTTAAAAAACCACGCATAGTTATTTGTTGTCCAGCAGATACAACACCTATTGAAAAAAATGCAATTAAAGAAGCAGCCGAAAAGCTAGGTGCTAAAAGAGTTTATTTAGAAGAAGAACCTAAGGCTGCAGCAATTGGAGTAGGTCTTGATATTAGTAAACCAAGCGGTAATATGATAATTGATATAGGTGGTGGAACAACGGATATAGCTGTTTTATCTTTAGGAGGTATTGTTGTTAGTAAATCTTTAAAGATCGCTGGAAATGTCTTTGATAATGATATTAAAGAATATATAAAAGATAAATATCGCTTATTAATAGGTGATAAAACTGCTCAAAATATCAAACACGAAATAGGTTCTGTTTTTGAAAGTAATGATGATGAAATGGAAGTTAGAGGTCGTGATTTAGAAAATGGATTACCAGCTATAATTACAATTAATAGTAGTGAAATAGAAGAAGCTTTATCTGATAATATTAATAAAATTGTTTCCGCTTGTAAAAAAGTTCTTGAAGAAACTCCACCAGAATTAAGTGCTGACATTATTGAAAATGGTGCTGTTTTAACGGGAGGAGGATCTTTATTAAATGGTTTAAAGGAACTTTTAGAAGAAAAACTCCAAATTCCAATTTATCTTGCAGAAAGTCCTTTAACAAGTGTTGCTGAAGGAACAGGTATCATGTTAGATAATCTTTATTTATTGGGATAAATTATCTTTTAAAAAGTAAAAAAATAAGATAAATCCCTTTAAAACTATTAATAATATTAAATAATTTTATTTAAAATTACCTTATAAATTAAGTGAACTAGTAGCATTTATTGCGTAAATAAATACTAGTTTTTTTTTTTTGTAAGTGGTATAATTTTGTCGGAGGAAAGAGTATGATAGATAGTACAATTATATATTCATGTAAAGTAGTAATTTTTACTTTAATAATTGCAGCTTTGGCAATACCAATTGTAAAAAAAATAGCTGTTCATGTGAATGCTTTGGATATACCAAATTCTAGAAAGGTTCATCAGAAGCCAATGCCACGATTGGGTGGATTAGGTATTTTCTTTGCTTTTTTAATGGGATATATTTTTTTTGGTCAAACAACTGTAAAAATGAATTCTATTTTAATTGGTAGTTTTATTATTGTTTTAACAGGTATTATTGATGATATAAAACCTTTAGATGCTAAAGATAAATTAATTGGTCAATTATTATCAGCTTCAGTTGTAACTTTTTATGGAGAGATTTTGTTAGATAATATTACAGCTTTTTCTTTAGATATAAATTTTGGTTATTTTGCTTATCCAATTACAATTATTTTTATTGTTGCTTGTATGAATATTATTAATTTAATAGATGGTTTAGATGGTTTATCAGGAGGTATTTCAGCAATATTTTTCTTAACTATAATAATTCTTTGTTTTTTTCAAGGACGAACAACAGGTTTAGAATTTACTTTAGCTTTAGTTATGTTAGGTAGTACTTTAGGATTTTTAATTCATAATTTTTATCCTGCTAAGATATTTGCTGGTGATTCAGGTGCATTATTTTTAGGTTTTATAATATCTGTTATATCATTATTAGGATTTAAAGGGACGGTTTTAACTTCTGTATTTGTTCCACTTTCTATTTTAGCGGTTCCAATACTTGATACTTTGTTTGCAATTTTAAGAAGACTTTTAAAACATAAAAAGATTACCGATGCTGATAAACAACACTTACATCATCAATTATTAGGTATGAAATTTTCACATCGCAATACAGTTTTAATTATATACGGAGTTAATATTTTATTTGCTGCAGCTTCTATTTTTTACACTTTAAATGATCAAGTAGATATATATCTAAGAAGAGGTATATATTTAGTTTTATTGTTATTAATATTTTGGTTTGTTAATAAAACTAATATTGTTACTGATAAAAAAATAGAATTTAAGAAAAAGAAAAAGTAATTATCTGGGAGAAATTTTATGATTAATTTTATTATATATGAAGATGAAGATTATTTTTATGATTGGTATAAAAATGCTATTCATAAATTTATGGGTAACAGTAATGATTATTATAAAATTCATCATTTTTCAACTTACAGTGAGAAAATTGTCAAATTAATTAAGTCTTTATCAGGCCAAAACATTTATATACTTGATATTGAAGTAACAGGAAAATCAGGATTAGATTTAGCAAGAGAAATTAGAGCTTTTAAAAAAACAATGAATGATCAAATAATTATTGTAACTGCCCATCAAGATTTAATTCAAAATGCTTATCATAAGAAAATATTAATGGTTGATTTTATATCAAAGTTTGATGAGTTAGAAGAAAAACTATTACTTTGTTTTAGAGAAATTTATACTATTTTCAATAGCAATAAATTCTTATCATACAAAAAAGATGGGGAAATTATAAGGATACCTTATGATAACATTTTATTTATTGAAAAGGATAAAAATGAGGATTGTTTGTGTATTGAAACCGAAAATAAGAAATATAAATATCGTGGCAATATTAATAAAATAGAAAGTTTACTTAGTAATGATAAAAGATTTTTTAAAGCGCATCGTAGTTGTATTGTTAATACTTATAAGATAACTAAAATAATACCAAATATTCCAGCTATTTATTTTAATGATAAATATACAAATAGTTTATCTAGAGATAAGAAAAAAGAGTTAGAATCAATATGTTTACTTGGAGTGGAGGAGAATTATGATGATGACATGTAATGTAATTGATTTTATAAAAAATTTTTTAAGTGCTTTTATCTGTTGTTTTGGTTCATTTTTGATAGGTACTATTATTTATCGAAAATCAATAAAAGAATTAAAACTTTGGCATTATTTGTTAATGATTTTTGCAACTTTATTTATTATTGCTAATTCTTTGATAGTTGACAATGTTGCTAAAATATTTGGAACTTTATTTATATTTTTCATTTTATTTAAACTAATTTATAAAATAAGTACCATTGATGCTATTAGTATTACTATTTTTACTTATATAATATTAGGTTTTGGTGAATTAACTTTTACTGTAATATTTTCATTAATAGATATAATTTTTAGCTTAAATATTATGGACAATATCATTAGATCAATAACGGGAAATTTATTTATAGCAATATTTTCTTGTTTTTTTGCATTTAGAATAAGAAAGCAAATAAATGAATATTTGGTGAAAATAAATAAAAGTAATGCATATTATATAATTATTATAGGCATAGTTACAGTCTTTGTAGTAATTTCTTCAATATTTAATTTATCTATTAATAATTGGATGTTAGATTATAGTTTTGTTTTAAATATTATTATAGTTGCTGGCTGTGTAACTTTAACAATTGTTCTATTTAAACAATATTTGAAGAATAAAGAAATATTAGATAAATATAATTTACTTGAGGAATATCTAAAAACTTCTGCTGAATTGGTTGAAAAACATAGTTTGACAGTTCATAAATATAAAAATAATTTAATAGCAGTTAAAGGATACTTAAAATCAGATTCTAAAGAAGCTTATAATTATGTAAATAATTTGCTAAAAGATTATAAAAATAAGAAATATAGTTGGTTTACAAAAATTAATAAGGTAAACTTAGAGCCTATTAGATATTTAATTTATTATAAATTATCAAAAGCTGAAGAGATGAATTTTAATATTTCAATTGACATAAGTGATGATGTAGAAAAATTCAATTATAGTAAGTTAAGTAGAAGTCAAGTTAATATATTATTAGAAATTATGGGAGAATATTTTGATAATGCTCTTTATGCTTGTGAAGAATCAAAAGAAAAAGAATTAAGTTTAATATTATATGTAATTGATGATACGATCACAATAATTATAACAAATACATTTAAAAATGAACCTGATATTAATTCAATTACTAAAAATGGTTATTCAACCAA
>CALVPE010000063.1 GCA_944350485.1 uncultured Bacilli bacterium | reverse complement strand
GCCATAAATTAATCATTGACTATAATGTAGACGTTGTGCACTTAATTTTAAAAAATGTACAATTTCTACACTTTTTGACGTGAGATAAAAGTCCCTTGTCGGAATATAATATACCACATTTTCTTATTTTACACCATTGTTTTATTCTTAAAACGACTAAAAAATGTGCATTTTCTTATGAAAATACACATTTTGGGTCGTAATGCACTTAATTGTGCACTTTACTTAAAATTTAACGTATTTTCACTTATAATATTAGATTATGTTAAAATCAAGAAAAAAATACATAAAAATTTAATAAAATATAACTATATTTTATTATAATTAAATAAAAAAAGAGCATATTTCTATACCCTTAACTAACTTATTTTACTTTTGATTTAGACATCATATCAACATCAAGTATTGTATTCAATTCTTCTTGACCTTTATATCTATTATATAACTCAGTTACCATTTGTTTATAGATATTAATTGCTTCTTCTTGGTTATTCATTTCAATTGCTATATAAATTTTTGTTAAATAGCTAGTTAACAAATAATTACTTATTTCAACACGATTTGGATCTTGTCTTAACTTATCAGCAACTTCTGCTCCAAAAATATCATATCCAATTGCTTCTTTTGTTGTTAATTCATCTTCTCTTACTAACTGAATAAGTGTCATGATATTTTGATAAAGTTTATTATTTTTATCAATTCCCAGAATATCAAATATAGCCGTTAAAATATAATAAGTATAAATTTCTCGCCAAAAATCATAATCACGTGAATTATCCTTAATATAATAGCGACATTTAGGTTCACTTAATTTATAAGTTGCTCTTCTTTCATTACAATAACACTCCAATTTTTGATTAGATACTGTTGAATGAGCACATGATCCACATTGACCTTCATGAGTTGAAAAATTATTACTATGAAAACTTGAAAAAAAACCCATATTCCCTCCTTTATTGGTTTCATATTATACCATATATAAAATAAAATTGCAATAATTAACCAACATTTCTGTTAATCCAATCAATCCCTATAATATTTACCTTTGTTTTAAGATATAAATAAATCTCATGTAAAAGATATTCATAATCTCCTTGCATCTTAATAATCTTATAAATGTCTTCTTCTTTCTTTTTACCAAGCAAAATTAAATCATAATAATCAAAGTAATAACTTGGAAATAACATCCTAACATAAAAATAAATATAATCATAATCAAACATATTAATCCTTTTTAAATAATTAATAATTTCAAAAATATCCATTTTACTATTAAAAAAACATGATTTTAAATATTCACTTAAATCTCTTATTCTATAATCTATTACTAAATTTAAAGGATTATAAAATTCAGTTATTGTCATATTACAAGTTACACGGTTATGATTAATACTTAAATTTTTATTATTAATATTCAACATTTTTAAATAACTAATTGCATTTTCTGTTAAACCTATATAATAATAAATAGAATTATAAATAATTTTATATTTATGAATTAAATGATTAATAGAATATTCAATATTATCAATTTTATAACTCCAAAGTTCTAACCAATTTGATCTTTTTAAAATATTTAAATTTACTAAACTTTGATTAAATTCTAAAACTTGCTTTAAACTAATTAAATTATTACTATAATTATCTAAAGCTATTAAACAATAATAACGATTATCATACATTGTTAAAACTTCTTTTTTATTATTTAAAATTATTCTATTTATTTTTAAATTATTATTAATCATATAAACATTTAAATTAAATAAATCATTAATATTAGATATTGAACCATTATATTGATATAAACAAAAATGTTTATTTTGATAATTAAAATAATAATTACCATCTTTTAAACTTGTTTTATCCGTTATTATATAGTAATAATAGTTTAGTAAATCTAACATCTAATCACCTATTTAAGTCTATGTTTTTAAGATATTTTTATTAAATTTAGAAAAATGTGTTATACTATATTTGAAGAAAGGATTTATTATGGAAAAGAAAATAGAAACTGTTTTAGATAAATTAAGACCTTTTTTAATGAACGATGGTGGCGATATTCAGTTCATTAAATACGAAGATGGTATTTGTTATTTAAAATTTTTAGGTCATTGTGCAACTTGTCCAATGATGTTAATGACTTTAAATGATGGTATTAAAGAAGCTTTAATTAATGAAATACCTGAAATAGTTGATGTAAAATTAATAAATGAAGATTAAAAATGCATTTTAATTTATGTAAATTTTAATGTTTTTTTATTTTTAAGATAATTTACTTATTAAAAAGATGTAAGCATAAAAGTTAAATCTAAAGAAAAATTAATAAACAACTTAAATCAAGATATAGTAAAAATTGTAGCTATCAAGAGTATAATTTAAATTATATACATACAAAAAGCTTTTCATATGGTGTTACTAAAATAAACACTTTAGAAAAGCTTTATTTAAATCTAATTAACTTTAATTGTACTACTATTATTAATAACCATACTACTATAAAGAAATAAGACATCTTGTTGATTATTTAAATTTAAATAATTTTCTAAAACTTGAAAATTTATATATCTTAAATCAATTAAAGTAATCTTATCATAATAAGGTATTAACAAAGGAGCTAAACTACTAGCAAAAGAATCTCTAAAAATTATTAATTCCCTATTCATATTACTATTTTTATTAGTTATTTCAATAAAAGAACTAGCTCCATTTAAAAAGACATCATAACTATCGATTCCACCTAATTTTAAAATATTATACAATTTATTATGACTATTTTCTAAATGTTTAACTATAACATCCTCTTGCAATTCATTAGTTAAATAAACTAATTCATCTAAAATATTAACTTCCATAGCTTTTGAATAACTAGCTCCATAAAAAGGATAATAAACATTTTTTTGATAAGTAATTGGATAATAATTAAAACCTATTTTTTTAGCTAAAGTTGGAATTGCTTTTAACCAACTTTCTTGTTTTAAATGAATATCCGTTTGATAATAATCAGAAATATTAAAATTATTCATTAAATCAATATAATTACCATTAATATTTTGACACATTTTTTCTAAAGTTTGATAATCAATAGTTAAATATTTTTTAGAATCTAAGTAATAACTTTTAGAAGGAATAATACTATAATAAACATTTTGATTAGGAAAATATTTGTCTTTTACAGTATTCATCTTCTTAATAAAACTATTAACACTTTTAATATTTAAAGGATATTCTTTTTCATAAATAATATTATCTATTAAATAAACATTATTATATTCTTTATTCTTTAAGATATTTCGTTCATAAAAAGAATTAAGTTTTAAAAAGCTATTTCGATTATAAAATTGATCAACAACATAATCATCAAAATTATTGAGAAAATCCTCTTCTAAAGTATCAACTGTTACTAATTTACGCCTTTCTAAAAAAGAAATATCTTGATCTTTTGAAAATAATCCTAAAAGAGAGAAACCACTAATAAAAACAACAAACCCAAAAGAAATTATTTTATCACGCATATATTAAAACCTAAAATAAATAAAAGGATTGAAAGAATTTGAAATTAAAGATGCTGTTACAAATACTAAGATAATAAGATAACTTATTATTTCAAGACTACTAACAATCATTTTATATTTTCCTTTCTTTAAATTTAACATAATTTTTTTAAGAAGAGATGTCATTCCTAGTAAAGAAATAATTAAAATTATTAAATAATTTTTTAAATAATAAATTGTTTCCATATTTATAAAGACAGTTTGATAACCAAACATTTTTCTTAAAATTAACCATAACTCATTTAAATTAGTAGTATTAAAAATAATAAAGCCTACCATAACAACTACAAAAGTATAAAGCCAAGAAAAGAATTTATTTTTTAAATGTTTTAATAAAAATAATTTTTCTATCAAAAGAAAGAAAAAGAAATATAAACCCCAAAGGATAAAATTCCAACTAGCCCCATGCCAAAAACCAGTTAAAAACCATACAATTAAAATATTTCTTAACATTTTTAAAAAAGTAACTCTATTTCCTCCTAAAGTAATATAGACATAATCTCTAAAAAAACTTGATAATGAAATATGCCACCTACGCCAAAAATCTGTAACACTAGTAGCGATTAAAGGATAATTAAAGTTTTCTAAAAAATTAAAACCAAACATTTTTCCTAAACCAATGGCCATATCACTATAACCTGAAAAATCAAAATAAATTTGGAAAGTATAAGCTAAAGCTAATAACCAATATAAAATAACACTACTAGAAACCATTTGAAGTGAGCTACACATTTCGTATAAAACATTAGCTAATAAAACTTTTTTACCAAGTCCAATAAGAAAGCGATTAACTCCTTCTCTAAATAAAGAATAACTTTCTTGACGATTAACTAACTCTTTATTAATATCTTTATAACGAACAATAGGTCCTGCTATTAATTGAGGAAAAAAAGTTATATAAGTTAAATATAAGAACACATTTTTCTGACAACTAATTTCTTTTCTATAAACATCTACTAAATAACTAATATTTTGAAAAGTAAAAAAACTTATTCCTAAAGGCAAAACAATATTTAAAGTATTAATATTTAAATTAAATAAATTATTAAAATTGTCTATAAAGAAATTAACATATTTAAAATAAGCCAGTAATCCTAAATTAATAATAATTCCCAAAATTAACCAGCTTTTTTTTTGATTATTACTAATTAATAAACCAATAATATAATTAAAAAAACAAGAAAAAAATAGTAAAATAAGATAATATTTCTCTCCATAAGTATAGAAAAAAAGACTAAAAATTAATAAAATATAATTCCGATACTTCTTGGGAGTTAAAAAATAACTTATTATAACTATTGGCAAAAAATAATAAATAAATGTTATACTTGAAAAAACCATGTTAATTCCTATAAATTGTCAAAATTAGTTGCTATTTTAGAAGCAAGATCATTTGACATTATCAAGACAACTAAATCACCTTTTGTTTTAACAATAACATTTTCTGCTGAAACACAAATCCATTTAGCTGGATTAGCATTTTTTTCAATTTCTTCTTTAACTTTTTGACTATCACTAGCATTTTCTAAACGAATCAAAACAACAGAATGTGGAATTGATCCAACTTGTGATTCACTTGCTAAAGCTTCTTTATATTTAATATCTTTAATAAAAGCAAAATTTTCAAAATTTTCTGTAGTTAAAGGAATATTACTTAACATCATTGGTTTTTCATCATCAGAAATATCAGTATATAATTTAGCCATAATATCTTCTAAGTTTCCTTCAACATTTTTCTCCTTGCTACAACCTACTAAAGCCAAACAAACAACTAAAACACCCAAAATACTTAATATTTTTTTCATCTCTAACCTCCAACAAAATTTTATTAAATTTCTTTAAGTTTGTCAATTAAACAAAAAAAATTTACATTAATTAAAAAAATTTATTATAAAAATTACTAATACCGAATTAAAAAAGTTATGATATTATCAAGTAAATAAACTATTAAAAAACTAATCACAATTATATTTACTAAATTATTTTTTTTATTAATAAATTTAATTATCAAAGGATCAATTAAATAAATTAAAAGAAAAGCTCCTAGTCCAAAGGTAAAAATTGAACGAAAGCAAACAAAACCATTAATATTTAAAAATAAACCTGTATAATCCCACCACTTACGATTCCAAATTTTAAACATCACATAACCAGTTAAATATTCTAAAACTCCTGTTATTAACATAGCTAAAAGAAAAACTAAAAGAGGTTTTTCCTTAAATTTTTTTAAAAAAATTAATAATAAAGAACCCCAAGCATAAACAGGTAAAAAAGGACCATATAAAAAACCTCGATAAACTAATTTATGATCAAATAACAAAAAAAATAATTCTTCATAAATAAAACCAGCTATTCCTCCAATCATAAAAACTAAAACAATATATTTAAATAAATCTTTTTTCAAAATTTTTTCATCTTTTTTTAATAAACTACTCATAAATACCTCATTATTTAAGTATAACATAATATTTAAATTAGAAAAAGCCAATTTAATAAATTATCATATACTATTATGGTGATTACATGTATCTTAAAATTAAGAATTTAAATATCTATTATGAAAAACATGGATCTAAAAAACAAACTCTTGTTATCTTACCAGGTTGGGGAGATAATCGTTTAACTTTTAACTATTTAATAAACTATTTAAAAGATTACTTTACAATTTATATTATCGATTATCCTGGTTTTGGTAAATCTAGTTTACCTCTTAAAGATTTAACTATATTTGATTATACTGAATTAATATATGAATTTATTAAAATTTTAGAAATTAAAAATCCTATTTTAATAGGCCATTCCTTTGGAGGAAGAATTATTATTCTCCTTACTACTCTTTATAATTTAAAAATTAAAAAATTACTTTTAATTGATATAGCTGGAATTAAATCTTTTAATTTAACTTTATTTTTAAGAACAAAATTTTATAAATTATTAAAAAAATTTCAATATTTATTACCATTTAAATTACGAAAAAAATATTTAAACTATCTTTTTCAAAAATTTGCATCTAATGATTATAAAAACTTAAATCCTACCCTTCATAAAACTTTTAGAAACATTGTTCAAGTTGATTTAAAAAAATATCTTTCTTCTATCAAACAAGAAACTTTAATTTTATGGGGTGAAGATGATTTAATAACTCCTTTAAAAGATGGTATCAAAATTAATAAATTAATTAAAAATTCAACTTTAATTAAAATTGAAAACGCAAAACATTTTCCTTATCTTGAAAAAAAATATTTAGTTTCAAGAATAATATATGAGTATTTAAAAAAAGATATTATTTAATAAATAACATCTTTTTTAAATAATTATCTTTTTGATTATAAATAACTTCTAAAAATTCTTGAAATTGAGGTAAATTATCAAGATCATTAATATTTATATAATAATAATTATCTTGATAATACACATTTTTAAATTTATTTAAAATAAAATACTCTTTTGTCTTAAAATAAATATTACTATTTTTTAAAATTTTAACCTTTATATCTATTATATCAGGATGAAATAATAATTCTTCTTTTTTTATAATTTCTAAGATAGTTCCATATTTATAATTAGTGAAAACATTGACATCATATACACCACCTAATTTAAGATTATATTTTTTTATTAACTTTAAAAATATTTCTTTTATATCTTTTGTTAAATCTTCTTTTAAATAAGAATTAAAAAAATAGTTAGCAAGATATAAAACTATTTTTTCATCATCTTGAATTTCTAGTTTCATCTAATCACCATGGTATTATATGATGAAGTTTAAAATTAGAAATATTAACTTTTATTTTCTAAATCAATTTTTAAAACGATTGAGATACTGGTTAATAAACTAATTAAATAAGAGCCACCATAAGATAAGAAAGGTAAAGGAACTCCAGTTAGTGGTATTAATCCTAACAATCCACCTAAATTAACAATGATATGAAAAAGTATGTAGTAAAATATTCCGAGACAAATTAAAGTATTTTGATTGTTTTTACTCCGTTTAGAAATTAAGAAAATTCTCCAAAGTACAAGGAAAAATAAAATTAAGATAACTATTCCTCCTATTAAACCTAATTCTTCAACAATAATAGCATAAATAAAATCTGTATATGGTTCTGGCAAATACAAATATTTTTGAGTACTATTTCCAAGTCCCTTTCCAAATAAACCTCCATTATTAATAGCAATATAACCATTACAAACTTGATTACCATCACCATATATTCTTTCACACGGATTTAAAAAATTAAATCTTTTTATTTGTCTTTCAAAAAGAATTTTAACTCCATTATTTAAAAGAAGTAATAAAGAAATACCAATTATAATAAACATAGCAATTAGACTATTTCTTTTAATATTTTTCTTAATTGGAGAAGTAAAAAAAAGAAGAAAGACAATTCCTAAATAAATAATTGTTGTTCCAAGATCTGGTTGAAGAGTAATTAAGAAAGCAATTCCTACTGAAATTACTAAAGGAAATAAAACTTTAGAAATTTGTTTGCAATTTTTTTTAAAACTAAAATAACAACTAATCCAAATAATAGTTGCAATTTTAGCAAATTCACTTGGCTGAAGACCAATCGGACCTATTCTTAACCAACTTCTAGCTTGATTAGAAACTTTGCCATTAATTAAAACAACTACTAATAAAACAGCAACCACAATCATTGCTAAAAAGCTGAAATAATGATATTTTTTGGTATCAATTTTTAGTATAAAAAAAGAAAGAATTAAACTGCCTATAAAAAAGATAAATTGTTTTAAGAAATAATAATAAGGACTTTGTGATTTTTGCATAAAACTAGTTACATTACTAGCTGAAAAAATCATAATTAAACCTATTACTAGTAATAGAAAAGAACATATAACTAAACATTTATCTAATTTTTTAAGCATATAATCATTCCTTTAAATAATATCTTCTATCTCTTCTTCTTCATCAAGTGTAATAATATTAGCTTTCTTTTTCTCACTTTCTTCTACTTTTTCTATAACATCATTTATTTTATCTTCCATTTGTCCTTCTTTTTTAGTGTTCTTTTTAGGAGTATGTGTTTTTTTATTTTTATTTTTTATTTGTATAATTAATACAATTATAATAGCTATAATAATTAAAAAAATGACAGCAATAATAACAATTTTCGAAATGGTATTATTTTTAACTGGAGCTACTTCTTTTGAAATGTTAATTTTATAAACATTATAAGTTTCATCATCATATAAAACTTTTATTTTTATAATGCTTCCATCTACTAAATCAGCATTTCCAGTTATTTCAACTTCTGATCCATCAATTAAAGGAAGAGCTTCAATACTTAAATAATTAACGTCTCCTATTTTTAAATCATATTCATATTTATCTTCTTTAAAATCTAAAGTATAACCATCAATTTTTAAACTTTTTAAATTAGCAAGACTTTTATCTTCTTGTTCCAATTTAGTAACTTTAATTGTATAAGTTTTGGTATTACCATCATTAGTTACTAAAATAGTTACTGTATTTTCACCAATTACTAAATTATTAGCATTTTTTATTTCAACTTTAGCATTTGAATCTGTAGCAATAGCTTCTATTTCTAAACTATCAACACTCTTTAAAACTGTTGTTTCATAATCAAAAACACCGCTTTCAAATTCTAATTTAGCATTTTTAATTGTTAAACTTTTTAAAGTTGCATCCATTTCTTCGCGTCTTGTAACAGTTATTGTATAGGTAGAAGAATCACCTGCTTCTGATGTTACTAAAATTTTAATTGTTTTGCTATCATCAAAAAAATCTAAATTTATTTTATTATTGTTAAATTTGATTTTCTTATCATCAACTAAACTTAAAGTTGCCTTATCATTGCTTGGAATTGCTTCTAACTCTATTTTTTTATCAGCATTACTAACACTAGTATTATATTTTAAATTATTAGTTGTTAGAGAAATATTAGTTCCATTAACAGTAATAATTTTTAAAGAACTGTCTGTTGATAACTCTTTTTTAGTTATTTTGAAAGTATACTCTTTTTCTGTTTCATCTTCAGCTTTAACGGTAACTTTAAATTCGTTTAAGCCAAATTTAATTTTTTCTTCAATTTTATCTTTTGAAACTGTTGCTTTTTCATGATTAGTTTTATAAGTAATTGTAACTTCTGAAACGGAATTATCTTCAATTATATATTCACAGACATAATTAGAACATATAACTTTATTATTGTTGACAACTACATCTTTTAAAGTAGCATCACTACTTTTAGTTTCGCCAACTTCTTCACTTTCGTTATTATTATTTTCATCTACAGCTTTTACTTGATATTTAAAACAAGTAAATAAAATCAGTATTAAGAAAAGTTTTAAAAACTTTTTATTTTTCATCACACACACCTCTATAATATGTATTCATTATAGCAAATAATTATTGATAATTCAAGTAGCCAAATTTAAAAAAAAAATTAAAAATCATGGATTTTAATTAAAAAAAATAGACAAATAAATCTATTTTCAAAATTTTTAATTCTTATCTTTAATTTCCATATCTGATATTATTAAAGTTTTTTCTAAAGTTTGAAAAGGTAAAGTTGCACACTTCTTCCGACTTGGTTGTTTAGAAATATCTTGATAAGCATTTAATTCCCCTAATTTAAGATTATTAAATTCTTCTTCTTCAATCATTTTATAATATTCTCTCATAATATCTCTGGCTTCTTCTTTCGTTTTTCCGATAATATTTTTTAGCATAATACTAGTTGCACTAGTTGTAATAGCACAAGCTTCCCCTTCAAAATAAGCATCAACTATTTTCTCATTTTCAATTTTAACATATAAATCAATATTATCAATACAAGATTCATTATGAGTATTAGCTTTAATAAAATCATCTTTATTTTCTAATCCCTTATGAAAAGGATTTTCTACATTATCAATTATAATTTCTCTTTTTAAATTACTATCCATTTTTTTCCTCTTATTAAAAATTATAAAATTACTTCATAAATTCTTTTATTATCTTTTAAAATTGCAATTAATTTATCGATTTCTTCTTTAGTATTATATAAATAAAAACTTATTCGACAAGTATTTTTAACCCCTAGTTCATCTTTTAGCATCTTGGTACAATGATTTCCAGCTCGAACACAGATTTTATAATGATTTAAATATCTTGATGTATCCTCTGAAAAAATATTTTTAATATTAAAAACAACTATTCCAGTTTCACTTTGTTTATTATAAATCTCAATGTTATCAATTGTTTCTAATTTTTTTAATAAATATTTTTTCAATTCTACTTCATGTTTATGAATTTTATCAATACCAATTTTTTCTAAATATAAAATTGCTTCTCGAAGACCTAAAACCCCAGCTATATTTTGAGTTCCAGCTTCAAGTCTTAAAGGTAAGTCTTTGTATTCAACTTTTTTATCACTTTCAAAGCGACTATTCATACCTCCTCCATATAAAAGAGGTTTCATAACCTTCAGATATTTTTCTTTAGCATATAAAACACCTACCCCAGTTGGTCCTAACATTTTATGTCCAGAAAAGGCTAAAAAATCAATATCATCACCTATCACATCAGTTTTTAGGTGAGGAACACTTTGAGCTCCATCAACAACCATTAAAATATCTTTTGAATGAGCAAATTTTGATATCTCTTTAATAGGGCGGATATCACCTATAACATTAGTAACGTAAGCCAAGGAAATAACTTTAGTCTTAGAAGTTACAACTTTTTGAATATTTTCAAGTGTTACTTTATAATCTTTATCTAAAGGAATATATTTAACAACTATTCCTTTTTCTCTTTCAAGTTCTAACCAAGGCAAGACATTACTAGCATGTTCAGATTTTGTTATTAAAACTTCATCTCCTTTAGCTAAATAATATCTCATGAACGATGAAACTATCATATTCAAAGACATTGTCGTTCCACTTGTAAAGATTATTTCTTTAGAACTTTCAGCATTTATAAATTTTTGAACAACTTCCCTTGTACTTTCATATAAATAATCAACTTTTTGACTTAAATCATAATCTCCCCTATGAGCATTAGAAGTATAATTTGTATAATAATCAAGAACCCCATTTATAACTTCTTTAGGTTTAAAAGTCGTAGCCCCATTATCAAAATAAATTATATCTTTATTTAACATTGGAAAATCTTCTCGTTGCATAATATCACCTCCATTTATTATTTTTAATTACATATATAAATTTAGTTTTATCATATTTCAATTTCATACCATTTAATAAAGTAGCTTTTAAAAGTAAGTTATCAACTTGATCTTTATTTAAACCTCTTGATCTTAAATAATAACAATCTTCATCTTTAAAATTACCAATAAAAGCTGAATGATTAGCAATAACATCATGATTATTAATAAATAAATTTGGTATTATTTTACTATCTCCATCTTTTAAATTTATAATCTGACTATTTTCTTCTAAGTTTGAACTAATACTTTTTTTTAAAATTGTTCCATTTATAGTGATATATAATTTATTATTTAAAACATTTACCCCATTTACTACTAATTTACTATTAGAAAATTCATTTTCATGAGTAATATTAATTTTATTAATGCTATCAATGTTGGTTATTAAACTAGCAATATATTCTAAATTGCTATTTTTCTTTAAAGTAAAATCTAAATCTAAACTAGAATTTAAAGCTAATTGATTAACAAGTAAAGAAGCATTAGTAAGTAAATCAATACATATTTTAACATGACTATTTTGAATCAAGCAAGTCATGTCAACTTCTACATCTTCTAACACTTTAATATATAAATTAGTATCCTTAATAATTTCTAAACTATAAGAAGCATTTTTTGTTATTACTAAATTATATTGGTTGGTATCTATCAATATCTTATTCATTAGAAACTTCCCCGACTATATCAAATGACTGATTATAGCCGTTTTTTTCAATAAATTTAGCTAGGTTAAAATCTCCTGTTTCTAAAATAGTTCCATCTTTCATTTTATGAACATGAGTTGGTTTAATGTAATCAAGAATTCTTGTATAATGGGTAATAATTAAAACACTAACATCTGGATTTTCTTGTAAATAATTATTTAAATTATCACAAACTATTTTTAAACTATCAACATCAAGTCCTGAATCTAATTCATCTAAAATAATAAATTTTGGTTTAAGCATTAATACTTGTAAAATTTCATTTTTTTTACGTTCTCCCCCAGAAAAACCAACATTAAAACCACGATGTAACATTTCTTTATTCATTTCTAAGTTGGAAACATTAGCTTCTAAATTAAGAATAAATTCATATAAACCTTTTTTATTTTCTCTAGTATCAAGACAAGCTTTTATAACTTCACTATTAGTTAAACCATCAATAGCAATAGGACTTTGATATACTAAAAATATTCCTAATTTACTTCTTTCATCAATTTCTAAATTTAAAATTGACTTATCATTAGCTTTAATATCGCCTGTTATTTGATAATCAGGATAACCCATAATAACTTTTGATAAAGTTGATTTTCCAGTTCCATTAGGTCCCATAAGAGCATGAATTTCTCCTGGTAAAATTTTTAAATTAAAATTTTTTAAAATTTCTTTATCCTTAACGAAAACATTTAAATTTTTAATTTCTAATTTCATTTTTACCCCCTAAAAAGGTAATTTCATATTACCATTCATAACATTTCTAATCATTTTTTTGTAGTTTTCAAATTGTTCTAAAAGTTTATTAACTTCACTAACACTAACCCCTGATCCTTTAGCAATTCTTGTTTTTCTACTAGCTTTGATAATATTTGGATTAGTTTTTTCTTCTTTGGTCATTGATAAAATAATTGCTTCAATATGAGTTATTTGTTTTGGATCAATTTTAATATTAGTAAGTCCCATTTTTTTAGCACCAGGAATTAATTTTAATAAATTTTCAAGTGGTCCCATTTTGCGAATTTGTTTCATTTGATTAAGAAAATCATTTAAATCGTATTTTCCTTTTTGCAATTTTTTAATAGAATTTTCTGCTTCTTCTTCGCTAATCGCTTCTGTTGCTTTTTCAACCAAAGAAACAATATCACCCATACCAAGAATACGTCCAGCCATTCTTTTTGAGTCAAATAATTCTAAACCGTCCATTTTCTCACTTGTACCCATAAATTTAATAGGAACATTTGTTAAATGACGAACTGACAAAGCAACTCCACCTCTAGTATCTCCGTCTAACTTAGTTAAAATAACACCAGTTAAATCAATTTGATCATTAAAACCACTTATAACATTAATAGCATCTTGTCCCATCATAGAATCTATTACTAAAAGAGTTTCTTCAGGCTTAACAACTTTTTTAATGTTAGCAAGTTCTTTCATTAAATGTTCATCAATATGTAAACGACCAGCTGTATCAATTAAAACATAATCATAACCATTTTCTTTAGCATAAATAATTGCTTCCTCACTTGTTTGAACAGGATTATTTAAACCTTTTTCATAAACAAAAATATCTAATTCTTTTCCAAGTTGTTTTAACTGATCAATTGCAGCTGGACGATAAACATCACAAGCTACCATCATGGGCTTTTTCTTATATTTTTTTCGAAGTAAATTAGCAAGTTTTCCAATGGTTGTCGTTTTTCCACTTCCTTGTAAACCAACTAACATTAAAACAGCAGGATTACCATTTATATTTAATTCCTTACTTTCTCCACCTAATAGTTCGGTTAATTCATCATTAACAATTTTAACAAACACTTCTCCTGGTTTTAAACTATTAGCAACTTCTTCTCCTAAAGCCTTTTCCTTAACTTTATTTGTAAATTCTTTAACAACTTTATAATTAACATCAGCCTCTAAAAGAGCAATTCTTACTTCCTTAATCATTTCTCCTATGTTTTCTTCGGTTATTTTTCCATACCCTTTGGCTTTATGTATAATATTTTGTAATCTATCTGATAAACTTTCAAACATAACTTCATCTCCTTACAAACAGTAATATTATATCATTATTTAAAAAAATTACCTAATCTTTTAAATAAATATTCCTAAATATTTATCATAGAATCATTTTATTAAAAATAAAGATGATATAAATAATATTTACAATTAAAAAATTTAAATAATTTTATTAAATTTTTTTATTAAAATTCTTTAATTGATTAACGATATAAAGTATTTTAAATAGTAAAAGAGGCACTAAATTTTATTTGGTACCCCTATGTACAAATTTTTCTTTTAAATTTTATTATTAATAATTTTATGCAAGTTTTAATTGAAATGGATTCTCGACACTTCCATCTCCTTGAGATATTAGAATATCAGATCGAAGATTTATAACTGCGCGGGCGCCGATGGAGTAAGTGACGCGAGCCCAAAGAATAAGGTCGCCAGCGGGGTACACGCGGAACACGTTAGCATAAGCGTTGCTGGAATTGAAGTTCGAAGGCGACATGGTCCAATAATAAGCATTTGTCCTTAAATAATAATCTTGATTTTTCATATTATATTTTCCTCCTGCTAAAGCTACTTCATCGGCTGTTATTAAAGCAACAGGATATGTTAATTTGGCGTTTCCTCGACTTGTTGTTGTTGAAAATTTATCATTATTATTAGAACATTTTAAGATTGCAGTTTTAGTTTCATCA
>CALVPE010000062.1 GCA_944350485.1 uncultured Bacilli bacterium | reverse complement strand
TTTTGATTTAGTGTATTATTATTTTTAGACATATGAATTTTCCTTTCTTTTTGAGCAAAAGATATTATAGATTATTCATATGTCTTTTTCAATAGTGAAGTGTTGCACTTCAAATTTAAATTAACAACGATATAACAATTTGACAAAAAAACAAATATATGATAGAATTTATGAGATTTAGCAGTTAGCTAATATTAGGTAATTTTGGGGGAAAATATGTTATTTATTGATATTGATGGATGTATTGTTGAATTTAATATTCAAGAATATGTTGGAAAAATTGATTTATTTGGAAATGATGCTATAAGAGACATGGAATACATTATTAAATGTGTTGAATTTATGTTAAATGAATCAATTCTAAAACATGATGAAAAGAATATTGAATTTATTAAAAATGAAGTTTTACCATTTGTAAAAAACAATTTATTAGAACGTTTAAAAGAATGTCGTGATTGCTTTTTAGAATACGATAATTATGACAATGATTTAGATAAAAGCAACTATCTTGAAAGATATAAACAAGGTAATAGCATTGATAAATTTACTAATTCTAATAAGATTTTAAATTATTTAAAGAAAATTTTAAACTATGCCTATTTGTTAATAAAAACAGAATGTAAAAGAGCTCAATCTGATAGAAATCAACCACATTTACCATTTGAAGTTATTAATAACAACAATGATATAATTCGTGAAGATATTAATGGACTTGATTTTAATAAAGTTATGTATGAACAACCTATTTTAAGAGCTAAAAGTGCTTTGGATAGAATTTTAAACATGGATTTTACAAACGAAGACGATGATTTACTAACAGCAATTAAACAAGTTGGTAACGAAGAAATTGTTGACTACGATGAAATATATAGTCATAGTCACCTTGTGTTAGGAGCTAAAGAAGCATTAAAAGAAGCATATGATGCAAATTTATTTTCTAGTATGATTGCTCTTTCTCATCATACAGGACCACGTGAAATGAAATGTAAAAGAAGTTTATTTGAAAGAGAATTTCCATTTGTAAAATTTACTGATAAGTCTCTTCAAAAGTTTCATACAGATGATGCAAAAATGGGGATAAGAAGAACAAGAAGTTCAAAAGCTTTACGTGCTTTAGAAATAGTATTTGAAAAAAAAGATATTAATTCTCTAGAAGGACACTATTTAATTGATGATAGTCTTGAAAATTTAATCGCTTGGGCTAATGCTGGTGGTTATGCAATCCTATTTAGACCTTTAACTAAAGAAGAAATAGCAACAGGTGTAGTTAAAGAAGTTGATGATCCAAGAATAGTTAGAATGTATAATTGGAGCATTGAAGAATTAATTAGAGTTAAAAATCAATTTAATAAAAAGCAAAAAACAATGTTAAAAAATGATAGTAATTAAGCTATCATTTTTCTATAAATTTAAATCTTGTTTTTTCAAAACACTAATTATATAATAAAAGTATAAAGGAGTATATATGGAATTAGAAGTAAAAGATGCCCTTAAAAGAATTTTAATTGAGTTTGAAGACTTATTTCCAAACAATAATCGTAATATCTATTTTTCATTTGATATTATTGAAGGGCATGTCTTTCTTTTTGAGAGAATTAATAATGGAAGTGTGTCTAAAAAAATTGATTTAAGAATAGAACCAAACGAGTTAAATCTTATTTATCTAGGTTTATACCAACTAATAAAAGACAATTATTTAAAGAGCCCTACCAAATTTATCAGTATTCAAGAAATTGTTAATTTAGAAAATCTTGATAATCCTTTTTTAACAATTTTAATTAAAGATTTACATCAAAATCAAATAAATGTTATTCTTAAAAATAAAAATAATCAAAGAAATATTTTAGAAACTATCAAAAATGATTGGATTGCAATTATAAGTGAAAAAAAGAAAAATAGATAATATTTAAACTATTAAGAAATTAAATTTCTTAATAGTTTTTATTTATCTAAAAACTCATAGTAATACTCTTCATAAGTTAAATTATGTTCTTTCATATAAGTAGCAATTTCAACACCTACAAAGCGATAATGCCAAGGTTCATACATATAACCAGTTATCTCAACTTTATCTTCAGGATATCTTAAAATAAAACCATATTTATAAGCATTATTCATCATCCAAATAAATTCTTCTGTTTTCAAAAAATTAGTATAACTAGTTTTAATATTATCAATATCAAGAGCAAGACCAGTATGATGTTCAGAAAAACCAGGACGAGCAGAATAAGTATCAGCCTCTTCTACCCCATCATTTTTAACGTAATTATTATACAAATTATTTTGATAATCATAAGTTCGGTAAGTTGAAACAGCTCTTAAATTCATATTATCTTCCAAAGCTTTCGAAGCCATTTCAATAAAAGCTAATTTACAATTTTCTTCTAATAACATTCCATTAATAGCAAACTTATCAACTTTAACTAAATTACTGGGTGTAAAATCCCTGCTTACATAATTATACTTATTAACAATCATTAAAGGATTAAATTCTTTAACTTCCTTTGTCTGAGTATAAAAACTATGATCTAAATTCATATTTACTCTTAAAATAACATCTTTTAAACTTAAATTAGGATAATTTTCTTGATAATTTAAATATCTATTTAAATTATTCTCTTGATAAAATGAATATTCTTGAAAAGGGTTATTATTTTCTTCTTGAATATTTTCATTTTTTTTTGTATTATTTGTTCTAAAATAAGAAAAACCTATTATTAAAAATATCAAAATAATTAAAATAATTAAAACATTTATTTCTTTTTTCATATCTACCTCTTTATATATATTATATTACAATAATCTAAAAAAAAGTAGAAAATTAATATTATTCTCTATTTTAAAAAAAATTAATAGTAACTATATTTTTCAATAATATGTTACAATATTAACATATTATATTTAATATTAAAAAGAAAGGAATTAAATATATGGATGAATTTAATTATAAAAAATCATTAGGTCAAAATTTTTTACAAGATAAAAATATTTTAGAAAATATCGTTAAAGTTGCTAATATTGAAGGTAATTCTTTAACAATTGAAATAGGTCCTGGAAGTGGTAATTTAACAAAAGAAATAGCTAAAGTATCAAATCAAGTTTTATGTTATGAAATAGATGATCGTTTAGAAACATATTTAGATGTTAATTTAAAAGATTTTACTAATATTCAAATTATTTTTGATGACTTTTTAAAAAGAAATCTTAATAACGATTTAAAAGATAAAAAATATGATAATTTATATTTAGTAGCTAACCTTCCTTATTATATTACTACACCTATCATTGAAAAAGTTATTAATTCTAATTTAAAATTTAAAAAAATAGTAATTATGATTCAAAAAGAAGTTGGAGAAAGATTTAATGCTAAACCTGGATCAAAAGAATATAATTCTTTAACAGTTTATTTAAATTATTATTTTAATTTAAATAAAGAATTTATAGTTTCAAGAAACTGTTTTATTCCTAAACCTAATGTTGATAGTATCGTTATTTCTTTAGAAAATAAAGATAATTTATTAAATTTAAAAGATAAGAATAAATTTAATAAATTATTAAAAGATAGTTTTAAATTTAAAAGGAAGACAATTAAAAATAATTTAAAAAATTATGATTTGAATATAATAAGTAAAGTTTTAGAAAAATATCATTTTACTTTAAGTTCAAGAGCAGAAGAATTACCTTTAGAAGTATTTGTTGATTTAAGTAATAGTCTAAATTAAAAGAAATGGCATATAATTTTTTGGAGATGATAATATGCCATTTAATATTGGAGATTTAGTTACTAGAAATTCTTATAACAATGATACAGTTTTTAAAATAATGGATATTGATGCTGGAATTGCTATTTTAAAAGGTATTAATATTCGTCTTTATGCAGATAGTAATATTGCAGATTTAAAAAAAGTTGAAACAAATCAAGATATTAATGATGATCAAAGTTTTTTAGACCGTTTTAATATTAATTTAGATCGAGATGAATATTTCTATTTACCAGGTAAAGTTTTACATATTGATGGAGATAAGGAATATTTAGAAAGATGTATGAACTTTTATAAAAAAGTTCATGTTAAAGCTATTGGTTTTAAATGTGGTGAAGATGAGATAAGCGAAAAGATATCTAGTTTATTAGAAGAATATAATCCTGATATTTTAGTTATTACTGGTCATGATGCTTATTATAAAAAAATGGGAGATGCAAGTAACAATGATAATTATAAAAATACAATTAATTTCATTAAAAGTGTTAAAGAAGCTCGAAAATATAAACCTCATGATAAATTAATTATAATTGCTGGGGCTTGTCAGTCAAATTATGAAGAATTAATTAGAGCTGGTGCTAACTTTGCTTCTAGTCCAAAAAGAATTAATATACATGCTCTAGATCCAGCTATAATTGCTTCAAGTATTGCTTTAAGTGATAAAAATAAACCAATTGATTTAATAGGTATTTTAGAAAAGACAAAATATGGAGCAAGAGGAATTGGCGGAATTATTACCAACGGTACTATGTATGTGGGGTATCCAAGATGATTGAAAAAATAAAAACTGATTTAGAAAATCAAAAAGGAAAAATACTCCACTTTCGTTTTAATGGAGCTAGAAATCAAATTGAAGAATTTGAAGGAGAAATAGAAAACACTTATAATTTTATTTTTACTATAAAAACAATTGGAGAAAATAAAAGAATAAAATCTTTTACTTATAGTGATGTTTTAATTGAAAATTTAGAAATAATAGATAAAAAAGGTTAGATACTAGATTGTATCTAACCTTAACT
>CALVPE010000061.1 GCA_944350485.1 uncultured Bacilli bacterium | reverse complement strand
AGACATAAGTTTGATCCTTTCAATGTTTTATTTTTTTTCAATTACATTGTATCAAATTTATGTCTTTTTTTATTAAATAAAAATAGAATTGATGATATTATCACCAACACTATTTATAATACAACCAGAAATTAAAAATTCTAGTGTTCTTTTAATATAAACCACTTATTTTTCCATTACTACTAAATTTCATTTTTAAGTAAGCTGGATTTTTAGATAAACCAGGCATAGTCATAATATCCCCCATTAAAATAACAATAAAACCAGCTCCTGATGCTAATCTAACATCGGTTACTTGCATAGTAAAATCAATTGGTCTTCCTAATAATTTTGGATTATCACTTAAAGAATATTGAGTTTTTGCAATACAAATAGGTAAATTCCCAAAACCATTTTTTTCAAATTCTTTT
This sequence comes from uncultured Bacilli bacterium, assembly GCA_944350485.1. Lineage (GTDB taxonomy): Bacteria > Bacillota_I > Bacilli_A > RF39 > UBA660 > RUG591. The sequence continues at coordinate 2,840 of CALVPE010000061.1, read as the reverse complement.
ATTTTTTCTAAAGCAAGATTAGAAATAATAATCTCTTTAGCGTGGTATATTCCTTTACAAATAGTTTCAATTTTATTAATAATTGGCGCGTTTAAATCATATAAAGATTTATAGTCAACTTGATTTTTGGATACTTCAAGAATTTGTTTAGCAAGTTCTAAAGCGCCTTTACTTCCCTCTTTAAAGCTAGTTGAAACAGCGATTTTACAACCTAATTTATGACAATAATTTTTAACAAAAGCTATTTCTTTTTCTGTATCAAAGGCAAATTTATTTAAACAGATAACAATATTTTTTGTATACTTTTGCATATTTAAAATATGGGTTTTTAAATTCAAAATACCTTTTTCTAAAGCTTCTAAATTTTCTTCATCTATTTTATCTTTAGAAACTAAACCATTATATTTCATACTTCTTATAGTTGCATTAATAACAATAACATTTGGTTTTAAATTAGCAACTTGACACTTAATATCTAAAAACTTTTCAGCTCCAAGATCAGCTCCAAAACCAGCTTCAGTTATAACATAATCAGCTAATTTTAAACCAATTTTAGTAGCAATAACACTATTACAACCATGGGCAATATTAGCAAATGGTCCACCATGAATAATAGCTGGATTATTTTCTAAAGTTTGCACTAAATTAGGTTTAATAGCATCTTTTAAAAGTAAAGCTAAGGCATCAACACACCCCAAATCTTTGGCAAAAATCATTTTTCCTTTTTGATTATAACCAATTAAAATATTTCCAAGTCGTCTTTTTAAATCTTTAATATCCTCTGCTAAACATAAAATAGCCATGATTTCACTAGCAACAGTGATGTTATAATGATCCTCTCTTTCTAAACCTTTATTATCATATCTAATTAGAACATTTCTTAAGGCTCGATCATTTAAATCAACACATCTTTGAAATAAAATTCTATTTAAATCAAGTTTAAGTTTATTACCTTGATAAATGTGATTATCAATTATAGCTGCTAATAAATTATTACAAGTTTCAATGGCATGCAAATCGCCAGTAAAATGTAAATTAATATCTTCCATCGGTACAACTTGCGAATAACCACCTCCAGTTGCTCCTCCTTTAATACCAAAAACCGGTCCAAGTGATGGTTCTCTCAAAACAACTACACTCTTCTTTCCTAAATAATTTAAGGCATCATTTATACCAATACTCATTGTTGTTTTTCCTTCTCCAAAAGGAGTTGGATTAGTACTCGTTACTAATATTAATTTACCATTAGGTTTATCTTCAAGTTTTTTGATTAAATCTAAACTAATTTTTGCTTTATATTTACCATAACATTCTAAATATTTATTTGAAATATCTATTTTTTTTGCTATTTGTATGATATTTTTTTTCTTAGCTAAATTACTTATTTCTATATCTGTTTTCATATTACCTCCTAAAAGGCTAAATTTTACTCTTTAACTTTTATTTTTAAATTATCAATTGTTTTTCTTCCAATTGAATTATAAAATAAATTATATTTCTTAACATCATCTAAATTATAACAATTACGTCCATCGATTATGTAAGGTGTTTTCATTAATTTTTCATATTTTTCTAAGTTATATTCTTTAATACTTTTCCATTCAGTCATGATTAAACAAGCATTTGTATCTTTAATAGCTTGATCAATATTTTCATAATAAGTTATATTTTTAAAGTATTCATGTAAAGATTTATCAGATGATAAAATCCTTTGAAAATTGTTAATCCCAATTGGATCATAAGCTTTGATTTTAACTCCATTTTTTAGTAATAACTTAATATTATCAATAGATGGAGCTTCTCTTAAATCATCAGTTTCAGGTTTAAAAGTTAATCCTAAAACAGCAACTGTTAAACCATTTAAATTTTTTAAAACTTGACTTAGTTTTTTTATTGGTAATAATTTTTGTTCTTTATTAACCTCAATTGATGCTTTAATCGTTTTAGTTTCACAGTTAAATTCTTTACTTAAAAAATGTAAGGCTTTCGTATCTTTTGGAAAACAAGATCCACCATAACCAATACCAGGATTTAAAAATTTATTTCCAATTCTTGGATCATAACTCATACCTTTAGTAACTAAACTAATATCAGCTCCAATTGCTTCGCATAAATTAGCTATTTCATTAATATAAGATATTTTTAAAGCTAAAAAGTCATTGGAAGCATATTTAACCATTTCAGCACTTTTTCGGTCCATAATTAGTAAAGGAACATTATAAGGATCGACTGTTAAAGGATGATATAACTTAGTCATAATATCTCTTGAAAATTCATCTTCAACTCCAACGACAATTCTTGTTGCATGTAAAGTATCATGAACAGCTGTTCCTTGAGCTAAAAACTCTGGATTACTGACAACACTTACTTTAAGACCATTTAAATTATTGTTTAAATATTTAAAAATCTCATCATTTGTTCCTATTGGAACGGTACTCTTAATAACAACAACAGTATCTTTTTGAATACTTTCAATGATATTATCACAAACGGCGTAAATATAATCTAAATTAGCTGAGCCATCTGCCTTTTCAGGGGTTCCTACTCCAATAAAGATAACATCTGCATTTTGATAAGCACCTTTATAATCGGTTGTATAATTTAACCTTTCTTTATTTAAATTCATTAATTCTTCTAAATCTTTTTCATAAATTGGACTAATACCATTTTTCATTGTTAAGATTTTATTTTCATCTATATCAACACATGTAACTTGATGCCCTATATGAGCAAGAGCTACTCCTGTTACTAATCCAACATAACCTGTTCCAGCAACTGCAATTTTCATTTCTACCTCTTTTCTATATTTAGAATAACAAATATTTAAATATTTGTAAACT
>CALVPE010000060.1 GCA_944350485.1 uncultured Bacilli bacterium | reverse complement strand
TTTTCTTCTAAATAAAGTTCTATTAAAAAATTTGCAAATTTAGATTTCCATTCACTAAAATTATATTTGTTAACTAATTCTTGCATTTTTCTCCCCCCTTAAATTGAAAAGATATTTTACCATATTTAAAAAAAAAAATCAAGTTTTAATTTTCTTGATTTTCTAATTTAACACTTACTAGTTTCGAAACACCTGATTCTTGCATAGTAATTCCATATAAATTATTAGCATATTCCATAGTTCTTTTTTTATGAGTAATTAATAAAAACTGGGTTTTATCTTTATAAGAATGTAAATAAGAACCAAAATTATCAACATTAGCTTCATCTAAAGCTGCTTCAACTTCGTCAAAAATACAAAAAGGTACACTTCTAATATTTAAAATCGCAAATAATAAACTAATAGCAGTTAAAGTTTTCTCCCCTCCTGATAAAAGCGTAATAGTTTTTAACTTTTTACCTGGAGGACTAGCAATAATATCAACTCCTGTTTCCATTAAGTTATTTGGATCAGTTAATTTTAAACTAGCATCTCCACCTTTAAATAGATTTTTAAAAACCTTTTTAAATTCAACTTCTAACTCTTTAAAAGTATTTATAAACTCCGTTTTCATCACATCATCCATCTCATCTATTAAAGTATAAAGCATCTCTTTAGCATGTAATAAATCATCTCTTTCACTAGTTAAAAATTCATATCTTTCTTTAACAGTTTCGTATTCTTTAATACTATCAAGATTAACATTGCCAATTTCTTTTAATTTAGTCTTATAAAGAATAACTTCTTCTTTAGCTTCTTCTAAAGGACCTTCTAAAATATATTCTTCTTTAGCTCTTTCATAAGTTAAACTATATTCTTCATTTAAAATATTTAAATTATTATCTAACTTTGTTTCAATTTTATTAATTAAAATTTCTAAATTATTTAATTCTTTTTCTCTTTCTTTTAGAATTTGATTATTAACTTTATTAATTCCTTCTTTTTCTAAAATATCTTTTTGTAATTCATCTTTTTCTTTTTGAAAATTATTAATGTTTTTAAAAATTAAATCATATTCTAAAGACTTATGATAATATTTTGCTTTTAATTCATCTAATTCTTGATTTAAAGTATCTTTATTAAAAGCTCTTAATTCTAAATTAATATTTTCTAAGTCTTCTTGTTTTAATTTTAAATTATTATTTATAACACCTATATTATCGATTAAACTAATTAATTTTGATCTTTTCTTATATATTTCCTGGTTTAAAATATTAATATTTTCTTCTAAATCTTTTCCAACTTCTCCTAAATTATTTAATATATCCTTGGTCAAAAGAACTTTAGTCTCTAAATCAAGAATTTGATTTTTAAGAGAATTGATACTTTTTATATTATAAGATCCCCCAGTGATACTACCACCAACATGAATAATATCCCCATCTAATGTTATAATTCGATATTTGTTATTAATAAGTTTACTAATTGTATTAGCATCTTCTAAAGTTTTAACAACAAGAATATTTCCAAATTGATTACTAATTACATCTTGATAAATAGAATCATATTCTAAAAAGTCTGTTAAAACACCCAAATAACCAGATTGATTATTTAATAATTTTTTTGTATAATTATCAACTTCTTTTGGTTTAATAACATCAAGTGGTAAAAAAGTAATTCTTCCTAAATTATTTTCTTTCAAATAAGTAATAATTCTTTTGGCAACATCAGAATTTTCAACTACTAAAAAGTTTTTATTACTTAAAGTTGCTATTTCTAAACATCTTTGATATTCTTTACTTGTTTTAACTAAATTAATTAAGGCATCATATAAACCAAAAAAACCTTTTTCTAAAACTTTTTTAACATTAAAACTTAAATAAGAATTTTCTTCTAAATTACTCTTTAATATTTCAATTTGATTTACTAAAGTTAAATAATCTTTATTTTTTAAATTAAATTCTTTTTGATTAGTTTCTAATTTATTTCTTAAATCATTTATTTTATCAAGTAAATTATTTAAATTTAAATCTAAGTTTTCTTTATCTTTTTTAAGACTACTTAAATCTTCTTTTAAAATCATTAATTCTTTTTCAAAACTATATTTTTGATTAGTTAAATAATTTAATTTATCTTGATTTTCTAAATTAGTAGTTTGATATTTAATTTTTTCTTCTAAAATTAATTTTTTACTATTAATCTCTTCTTTTTCTTTTGCTTTTAATATTAAATCTTGATTTAATTTTTGAAGATTTTTTTCAATATTTAATGATTTTATTTTTAATTCATCGATTAAGGGATCATTTACTTTAGTATTTAAAGAGATTATTATTTCATTTAAATTTTTTATTTTTTCTTTGATTTGTAAATAGTTTTGATTTAAAGAAGTGATTTCACTTACTAAAAGAGATATTTCTGTTTTTGAAAGTTTATCTTTTAAATTAAGATAAAGACTAGCTTTTTCACTTTGTTCTTTTAAAGGATTAACTCTTGTTTCAACTTCACTTATAATATCATTTATTCGTTCTAAATTTAAATTGGTTTTATCAAGTTTTTTAAAAGCTTCTTCTCTTCTTTTTTTATATTTTAAAATACCAGCTGCTTCTTCAATTACCAATCTTCTTTCATAAGGAGAATTGGATAATAATTTGGAAATATCACCTTGACTTATAATATTAAAAGAATCTCTTCCCATCCCACTATCAAGTAAAAGATCAACAATATCTTTTAAACGACATTTTTCACCATTTAAAAAATATTCATTATCACCAGTTTTATAAAGTCTTCTTTTAATAGAAACTGTATTATAAGGTATTTTTAAATAATTATCTTGATTATCAAAAGTTAAGGAAACACTAGCAGCGTGCATGGGACTTCGATTTTTAGAACCAGCAAAGATTACATCAGCCATTAAAGAATCACCACGTAAAGATTTAACCGATTGTTCTCCCAAAACAAACCTAATTGCATCAACAATGTTACTTTTGCCACTTCCGTTTGGCCCTACGATACAGGTAATTTTATTATCTAAATTAATATCTATTTTATCAGCAAATGATTTAAAACCTGATATTTCTATTCCTTTTAAATACATAATATATAACCGAAAACTAAAAAATTATTTATTTCAGTCTTTTTCCCCTCCTTCTTTAAATAAGTAACCATAGCTATAATTTAAAGTAATATTTAACTTTCTATTTCCTAAATAAGTATAACAAAAGAAAAAGAATTTGCCTAGTAAATTTAACAAATATTCTTTATTACAAATAATAATTTTAATAAAAATAACTATTTACCAATTATCATAATCTAAATTTTCTTATTTATTAATTATTCTATTTTTAATTTAAACTAATTTTAATGTTTCACATCTTATATTTCATAAAAAAATTGATACTACTTTAATATCAATTTTTTTAACTTAAATAATTTAAAATAACTGGACCTAAAATAAGCAACAATAATAAAGGAAGAAAGAAAACAACAGAAATAATACTTATTTTAAGAGGTAATTTATTAATATAAGCTCGGTTTTCAAGCACAATCCGATCTCTTATATAATCAATTTGATTATATAAAGTATCAAGAATATTATTACCAAATAAATTTGCTTCTTTTAAATTCAAAATAATATTATTAACAATATCACTAGGAATTCTCTCTTTTAAGTCATCTAAAGCTTCGTTTAAACTCTTACCTAATTTATATTCTCTTATTACTTCTCGAAATTCAAGAGCTAATGAAGAATCAATACTTTGACTAGTTAAATCTAGAGCATTAATTAAATTATTCCCAGATTCAATTGATAAAGCTAAAATTTCAAAGAAATACATACTATTATACTCTAAAGTTTTCTTTCTTTTCTTGATTTTAGGATTAAAATACAAATTGGGAAATATAATATAATATAAATAAGTTAAAATAGGTGCTAAAATATAACTAAAATCACTTAACCAAACTACCAAAATAAAAACTAAAAAACTAGTTAAAACCCTTAAATTCATAAATTTAAAAGCATTATGCTTCGTATTTATTCCTAAAAGTTTAATTCTTTTTTCAATAATTTTAATTGTTTTTTCGGTATAAATAAAATTTAAAACGTTATTATTCATTTTCTACTCACCTACTCTCATAATCCTTTTAACAATCACAATATAAGTTAAATATAAAATTAAACAAGTTATAGATATTAAATAACCTAAACTAGAATTAAATAAAGGATTAAAATAAGTATTATCTAAAACATAAATTACTAAAATAAAGATAATTGGAACAAATAATAAAACATAATATAAGAATTTACTAGCAGCTGTTAAACTTTTTAATTCATCTTTTAACTTTTTATTATTAAAGAATGTTTTTTCAACACTTTCAAAAACTTTAACAATATCGCCACCTGTATTATTTAAAATTGTTAAAGAAGTAGTAATATATTTAATATCTTCTAAATTAACTCTTTGTTCAAATCTTTGAAAAACAACTTCTAAACTAAGACCATAAGTAAGATCAGCGTACATTTTTTGAAATTCTAAACCAAGGGGTGAATCAAGTTCTTCAGCAACTAACTTAATTGATTGCATTACACTTCGTCCTGATTTAAAAGAATTATTCATAATTGTAATTGCTTTTAATAAATCATTTTCTTGTTCGAGTTTTAATATTTTTGCTTTTGATATTAACATAAAATCTAAAAGATAAAAACCAATAAAAAAGGCAAAAACAATTTGAAAAATAGTAATATTTTGAACTTTAATAATATCATTAAAAATAACAAAGATAATAAAAATTAAAGCAAGTAATAACTTTTTACTAACATAATCCATTTTATCAACATAATTACGATTTTCTTTTGTAATATATTTTTGATATTTTAATGAATATTTTTTAAATATTTTAAACTTAGCTAAATAAATAGAAACTTTTTTTATAATTTTATCAAATAAATTAAAGATGTTATCAAATAATTTTGATTGTTTACGACTAGAATAAACACTATATCTTAATAATCTTTTATTAATTCTTATTTTTTTTTGTAAAAGTAAATAATAATAAAACATTAAGGCTAGTAAAAAAAGAAGTATTAGTAAAAGAAGATAATAACTAACTAATTTAATATCCATCCTAACCTCCTAAAATATGATCTAATGTCTTAATACCTTTACTTTTAAATCGTTGATAAGTTTTTGGCTTTTTTTCAACTAATTTAAATTCTCCATCAACTAAATTATTTTCAGTTATTCCGGTTTGTTTAAAAATAAAGATTGGTTTTACTTTAATTTCATTATCATCAAAACCATCAATTTCTGATATTTCGGTTACTTTTCTTCTACCATCACTTAATCTTGTGATATTAACAACAATATTTATAGCATTTTTAATATAATCTCTTATAGCTAAAACTGGTATTTCAATACCATTCATTAAAACCATGGTTTCTAAACGATTCAAAGCATCAACACAACCATTGGCATGTAAAGTTGTTAAACTACCTTCATGACCTGTATTCATAGCCTGTAACATATCAAAAGCCTCAGATCCACGAACTTCACCTACAATAATTCGATCAGGACGCATTCTTAAAGAATTACGAACTAAATCTCTAATTGTAACTTCCGTTTTACTATCATAATTATCAACTCTTGTTTCTAATGAAATAACATGTTTTTGTTTTAAACGAAGTTCAGCTGCATCTTCAATAGTAATAATTCTTTCATCATTACTTATAAAACTTGATAAAATATTTAAAATGGTTGTTTTTCCAGATCCAGTTCCACCACAGACTAAAATATTTAATTTTGATTTTACACAAGCTTCTAAAAATAAAGCCATATTATTAGTTAAAGTTCCATTTCGAAGTAAATCTTCAATACTATTTAAATCTTCTTTAAATTTTCTAATAGTCAAAACTGGTCCTTTTAAAGATAAAGGAGGAATAATAGCATTTATTCTTGAACCATCTTTAAGTCTTGCATCAACCATAGGACTAGTAGCATCAATAGTTCTTCCTAAAGGTTGGACAATTTTTTGAATAGTTCTTAAAATATGATTTTGATTAATAAAAGAAACACTTTGATCTTGAACTAATTTACCTTGAATTTCAACATAAATTTCATCAGGAGAATTAACCATTATCTCAGTTACATTTGTATCTTTTAAAAGTTCTGTAATTGGTCCAAAACCATTTATTTCATTATCAATTAAGTTTAAAATGTAATTACGTTCTAAATTAGTTAAATCTCCTCCTAAAACTTCATCAATTTTATTATTAATATAAGTATTTAAATCCATTCCTTTAGGAATAATATTATCAATTATATCTTGAATAATTTTACTACGAATTATATCTAATTTATCTTTATTTTTAAAAATATTATAATCCGTTTTAATTTCAACATCATTAGCTTTTAAATCAACTAAAAATTCGCTTGAAAAACTTTTTTTATTTTTATTTTCCATCTTTGCTCCTTTCTAATAACAAATCAAGAGCAATATTCTCTAATTTTTTATATTCTTTACTTTCTTTATTAAAATAAGCAATAGTTAAAATCTTCCCTTCCATAACATATTTATCTATTACTTTAATAAAATAATTTTTTCCAAGTTTATAACGAAGAGGATATTCTAAAAACTCTCCTATATCATATAAAGAAAAATATTTATCTTCTAAATTAATACTTTCGTTTAATAAAATTCTAAGGTCTGGAAAATTAATATCTGATACGATATTAATAAATGATTTAGTATTAGTTAAATCAATTGGATCATTAGAAATAATGTTTAAAATAGTATTAGAATTATCATATATTAAAACATTTAAATCAATAAAAATATGAGAAGTATCGATTAGAACAACATCATAGTTAAAACGAGCTAAATTAATAATTTGTTCGATATATTTTAAGTTTATAAGATTTACTTGTCTTGGATCTTTTACACTTGCTAAAACATCGATATTTTCGTTATAAGATGAAACATAGTCTTGAAAAACAGTAAATTTATTATTACTAATATCGGTAATTAAAGTTAAAATTGTTTTATTAATATTTAAATTTAAACTAATAGCAATACTATTTGTATATAAATCAAAGTCTAAAATAACGACTTTTTTACCTAAATTATTATAAATACCAGCTAAGTTTAAAAGAGTTGTTGTTTTTCCAACTCCACCTTTTCTTGAAGTAACTGTTATTACTTTTCCAATCTCTTTCATAAAAACCTCAACAATCAATTAAATCAAATCTTGTTCGATAATCACTTAAAACTTTTTTAGTTTCTTTATCTAAAAGAATATAATCTTTATATTTATCTTTTCCCTCAACCATAATAACAATAACTTCAGTTCCTTTTTTAAGCTTAGTATTAACAGGATATTTATAATCAATAAAAACTTCATCTAAACCATCTATTTCACAAGTATAATAATATAAATTAGCAACAAAACTATTAAGAACAACACTTTCAAAACAACGAATATCAGCATTTAAATAATTATTTTTTTCTAACTTGGGAATTAAATAAACTATTACATATAATAAAAATAATAAAATTACTAAAAAGTAAAAATATTTAAAATTCCAAGTAATTATCATACATGTTAAAAGTGGTAAAATAAGACCAAAGATATAAAACATTACTAATAAAGACAACTTACTACGAAGTTCCATATTAAGTAAAATATCTCTTTCTTCTTTAGTAATTTTTCTAGTTTTTTTCATAAAATCCCTCATTCTTTTTCTATATATTTACTAGTTGTAACACAATTTGTAATTATCTTATTTAAACCAGGTGTAGTTATATCAAGACAAGATTTAAGCTTAATTAAATACTTATCCCCTACTTCTTCTTTAGTAAAATTAATTTTATATTCATTATCAAGAACTTCTTTAGTATCAATTTTAACTTCACCAAGAACAGTTTCTAAATGATTTTTCATAATCATTAAACGAGATATATCAACAAGGGCTAAGATTATAAAAATTAAAATTGGTAAAATTAAAATAAATTCAACTAAAGCTTGACCTTTTTTATTATTCATAGCCCTCCTATATATTTAAATTATTATTAAAATTTATAAATTACTTTCTTTCAAAAAGAAAGTAGCAAAGAAATATATTCTTATTCACCTAATATAAATGGGCTTTCTTTTGTTCCATTTCCTCCGGTTATTTTGATTGTTGATTTTAGATTAACAGATGGTCGCGCACCAAAGCTACGCGATGGACTGAGGTAGTTCGCAGTGCCGCCGTCGCTAACATTCCATACGTTCGAGGACGAAAATGGGTTTATTAACCACATAACCTTTGAATTACTAGATCCTATACCTTGTTGGCTTGCAAACATTTCTCCGTATCTTGGTAGTCCTACTTTTCCTGTCCATGTTGTAGTTGTTTTTGCACATTCTTTAATGCTTACTATATTGCTAGCAGTTTTACATACTGCTCCTTTATAATTACTATCATCTGATAATTGTTTTTGATAATACGTTCCATCAACTAGCATATTTTTTGAAGTTTCTTCTATACTATTATACCAATCATTATTCAAGTAATAATCCCAATAATCACTTGTTTGGGTATTATCTGTTTTT
>CALVPE010000059.1 GCA_944350485.1 uncultured Bacilli bacterium | reverse complement strand
TCCTTCTGCATCAGTAATTGGATAAGCATTTTCTAAAGTTAAATTACTTGTCTTACTATCAACAAAGGTTACTTCTAAAAGTCCTACTTTCATAACATAAGTATTTTCTCCTTGATGCGAACTTTTTAAAAGAGCATAACTAGTTCCTGTTAAAAGTATAACTGCTAACATTATTAAAAAAAATGGTAAATATTTTTTTAAACTAGTTTTTTCTAAATAATTTTTCATCTTCGCTCCTTATCAATAAAAAATAACTTACATAACTTATTATCTATCATATAATTTTACAATACTATATTTTTTTTAATTAATCAAGAGATTTTTCTCTTTTTTCTACATTTTTATTTACTAAATAATTATCAGCATTTAAAGATATTCCAATTGTAAATAAATAAGCTAGTAAATAAACCCAAACTAATAATATTAAAATATTTGATAAACTACCATAATAAAGATTATAATTACTATAATTATTTAAATGATATGAATATATTCTTGAAGCTAAAAACCATGATATTGTTGTAAAGAAGGCTCCGTTATTCATATATTTACTTTCAACGTTAATACTAGGTGCAATTGTATATAATAATTTAATTGAAATAAAAATTAAAAGAATTGATAAAGGATATTTTACAATGTGATATATTGTGGTAATAATTTGCATACCTTGTTCATTAAAATGCTTATTTAAAAAGATAAATATAGTGTCACCTAAAACTGGTACTATTATCATGAAAGAAATTAATAAGAACAAAATAATAACCATAAAAAATGATTTAATATAAATTTTTAATCTTGACGTATCTTTTACTTTATATAATATATCACTTGCCGAAATGATAGCTCGACAACAACCTGATACTAACCATAAACTAAACACAATAAAGAAAAATAAATTATAACCTGTAGCTCCCAAATTTAAAGCACTTTTAACAATATTTAAAACAGCATCTGGGACATTATTATTTAAAGCATTAATTAAACTACTAAGATTAAATTTAGAACCGATTACCCCAATTAACGAAAAAATTGGAACAATCATTAAAACAATATTAAAAGCTAAATGTCCTGGCAATATCTTCATTTCATTTAAATCAATTAATTTAAATATTCTTTGTATATAAGCCTTAAACTTTTTCATTTATCTAAACTCACTTTTATCACTTTGCATATCTATCATAGCTTCACTAATAGCATCATCAATAGTTTTTATATTATCAAAAATCATGCTGAAACCAACACTAGCCCCGTAACCATATGGTAACTCTTGTAATTCTTTTCTTAATTTTTTCAAATAAACATCTATTTGACTTTCACTATAACCTACTAAATAAATTAAAAATTCTGTCCCATCAGTTCGAATAATTTCTGTATTTTCTAATTGTGTATTAACTAAAATACTAGCTGCTCGAACAATTAAACTATCTCCTTTTTCTCTTCCATAATTATCATTTATATACTTCAAATTATTTAAATCAACTATTACAATCGTTTGCGGATAAACTTTACTTAAATTCCAAGAATCTATTTGTAAATTCAAATAATTTCTATTTTTAAGAGAAGTTAACATATCTGTATATTTCTTACGATCTTCTTTCTTAACTAATTTTAATTTATGACGATTTTTTAATATAACAATAATAATAATAATTGTAATTATTGGTATTAAAATCATCGCAAGTATTAATAGATATAATTCTTCAAAACTAGTCTTTTCAAAAATAGAAACATTTAAACTATTAAAACCACTATTACGATATTTATAATATGAGTTAGTATTAATTACATAATTAAATAAACTATAAAAAGAACTATTTTCACTTTTAACCATAAATGAATAATCATTACTCATAATATCAGAATATAAAACTTCATAATCTTTTAATTCATCATTTTTATAATAAGTATAAACTTCTTTATCAAGAATAAGTAAAGAATTATTATTTTTATTTTCTTTAACTATTTTTCTAATACTATCAAGTGTTTTAACATTAACCATAGCCGATGAATTTATATAATTATACAAACTTTTGTTATTAGCTAACATATATACATTATGTCCTTTTAACCCTTCATAAGAAGATATGATATAGTCATCACTGATTCTTGCTAAAACAACATAATTTTCAACAAAAGTCGAAATAGTTTTTAAATACTTATTATTCTGATTATTTATATAATCAAAATAAACATCAACTTCTCCCTTATTAATAGCTTGATTTAAATCTTCAACAGTTTGAAATTTTTTATAATCAAAATCAATATCTGTTAATCTAATTAATCGATTAATATATTCAGCTGCTATACCAGCTAATTTATCCCCACTTGTAACTTCATAAGGATAATTTTCAACATATCCATAAACATATGTTTTACTTAATAAATCAGCTTTTGTTTTATCATTTATTTTTCTTTCTGATAAATAATAATTTAATAATAATTTATTATATTCAGTAACATAATATTCATTCATCCAATTGTTGTAATATTTTTTAATAATATTTGTTAATTCTTTATTATTGTTATCCAAAGTAAAGACAATTTTTTTAGAAATATCTGTAAAAAAATAATTTAACTTATAATCATCACTTTGAATAGTTTTTTCTAACGACATCATATTAGGAGCAATAACCATATTAACTTCACTATCATCTAATCCTTTGAATAAAGCACTATAACTTACATAAGGTTTAAAAGTAACATTACTAGCACTTTTTAAATAATAACTTATATTTGATTCTTCGGTATCTAAAACTCCAATTGTTAAATTACTGAAATCACTTATTTTATTAATTTTCACACTATCTTTACCAATAGCTACATAGCTATCTTCGTATAATAAAAGTTGATTATTTGCTAAAGATTTACTACCATCTATTAATTCAAATTTATAATTTGAATTTTTAGGTTTTTCTTCTTTCAAATAAGGTATTTTATTAAATTGTAAATTTGTTTCTTTTGTAATATAATCTAAAAAAGTGAAAATTACACCATTTCCATTTTGACCATAAACGGGAATATCATTAATAACATCAATATCAATGACTTTTTCACCATATTCACTTAACCATTTTTTATCACTAGAAGTTAATAAACTTGATTCCCTATAATAAAAGACAAAGAATAAAGCTATAAAAAGAATTATAGCAATAGAAATAATTAAAATAATTAACTTTTTTTGACTTTTCTTATTCATCTTCTTCACCTTTTATAATTTCACGATCTTTTGTAAAAACTAAATCTTTACTTTCAGGATCTTTATAACCTTCAATTGGAAAATTATTTAACTCAGGGTTAAGTTTTTTAACATAAACATTAAGAGAATAATAATCTAATTCATTATTTTTAAAGAAACTTATAGTACTATTTGCTAATATTTTAGCTTCTTCAATAGTCACATCATCCGTAACAGTAATAATTAAATTAATTATTTTACCATGTAAAGTATTAGTAACGTTAACAACTTTCGAATTTTCTTTTAAACCAGTCTCTATATCAGTAAAAGTATTTGTAGAAATTGGATATTTTTCAATATTATCTAATCGATTTCCATAAACAGCTCGACCTTCATCCGGAACCAAAATATTTTTAATTTCTACTCCAACAAAAACTAATAAAACAAATACTAATATGGCTAAAATTGTATATTTATTTTTTTTAATATAATTCATAACTTCCTCCACTTTGATAAAAACATTATACAATATTTTTTATGAATAAGCAACTAGAGAATATACATGATTTCATTACAAAAACAATTAAATTTTAAATTTTTCATATTTAATATTTTTAAGTATTTATTTAGTCTTTTCTAATAAATTTAATTTTCTTTATTTAATATTCTAATTAAAAAATTGTAATAAAATATTTAGTTTATTTAATTACAATTATTTGAAAAATACACTTATTTTTTCTTAATAAAAATTAAGATATTTAATAATTAAATATAAAACTTTACCTAGATACTTAAGAATTTTTTTATTTCTTTAGTAATAAGATACAACATTGTTAAAATATGAAATATTTCAATATACAAAAATGATTTTAAAATACTTATAAATTATTTTCACTTTATATGAATTTTTTATGTTAATATTTTTTAGTAATCAAAAAATTAATTTTTATAAACTTAATTAGTTACAAAATAAATATTTTTATTCTTAAAATAAGCATAATTTATATCTTTTAAAACTAAATTACTTTCATCAATTTGTTTTTTTAACCAATCCATACTTTTATTAATGCTAAATAAATTATCTTTTAAAATATTACCATCGATAATAATACTAATTGGATAATTTTTAATACTATTTTTCTTAAAAATAATTAAATCTTGCTTGCTTTTAATACAATAATCAACTAAATTAGGATTATTAATACCTCTTTTTCTTAAACTATAAATTAAATTGTCATAAGTCATCTTGCCTTTAATTAAATTATTAAAATTAATTAAACCTCGATTTATTAAAACTAAATCTTCATTTACTTTTTTAACTAAACTTTTTTGATATAAAAAAATATAAAAATAATAAATAATAATTGTAATACTAGTTAATAAAATTGTTTCTAAAAGGTCTAAATTATTACTTAAACTATATAAACAAATATTAACAATAATCAATAAAATTAATATTTCTAAAATGGTAATTTCTTTTTTATCAAATAAATAATATACTAAAAAAACAATTATTAAACAAAATATAAATTTAAAAAGAAAATAAAACATGATATCACCATAAATATCATGTTATTTTTCTTTAATTTTATTCAGTTTTAATATTTTTTATTATTTTTTATTTTTTTGATTATCTACTAATTTACCATGAACTATTAAAAAAATATTAGTTAATGATAATCCATAAAGCATTACTTTAATAGGAGCTATTTGATCTGCAAAGTAATTAAAATTTATGTTATAACCATATTTATGCCACATAAACATATTTTTATCGAACAAAGCTCGATAACAAAAAACTAAAATTGTTAGCATTACTAAAAATGAAACTAAGTTATAAAAGAAATCTTCCTTAACATTTTTTATTTTCAAAAAAGGATTAATTATAATCAAAATTAATAAAACTATAAAAGGTAAAATTATACCAATAAATTCCATTAAATTAGCACCAAATACTTCTTTTTCCAATCTTTTAAACATAAAGATAACAATATAAATTGTTAAGATAAAAACAATAGGAAGCATAATATTTTTTAAATAATATAAAAATTTATTAAGTATTTTAATCATTATCACTACCTCCTTCATTTAAATTATCACTTTCATTAATTATTTTTGATAATTCAAGAATAACGCTAGCAAATTCATTATAGCTACTAGATATTATTTGGTAATCACTTTCTAAAGGATTACGAATAGTTGAAGAAGTTATATTAGTTGAATAAAAATAACTGCTATTTCCTTTTATTTCATCAAGTGCAAATTGAGTTTGATTTGATAAAATATTAACAGTATTTTGAATAAAAGGAGCAAATTTTTTAAACTCTTTAGGAGCATCTTCTTTATTTAAATAACTTAAATGAAGAGCATAACAAATATTTAAAGCATTGGATTGAAAAGTAGTTCCTAATTGATAAACATCATTACTAGGATGATATTTATCAGTTTCAAAGGTTCTTAAAGTCCCTTCTTCTTTTAAAACTGTATTACATGTTAATAATTTATTATACATTTTATCATAAATAGGATTATCTAACTTTTTAGCTTTATAAATATTTAAATTATTAGATATTTCAATTAATTTAGTTTGATATTCTTTATAATTTATATCATTAGAACTAATATAAATATGATTTTTTAATTCAGCACTATGATAATAATTTATCAAAAGATAAAAACTTGTAATCATAAATACTAATCCTAAAGATGTATAGGCAATAATTTTTAAATATTCACTTATAAATTTTTTCATATTTCTCCTTTATTTAGATTTATTTAAAACAACACGATAATGATAATGTTTACCAGTCCAATCCTCAGCCTCATCATGAATATAAATACGTAATTCATAATTATTTTCACCATTAGCTACAATATTTCTTTTATCTAAAATATTATCTTTAATATTGGATAAATAATCTTCTTTAATTATCTTATCATTTAATTTAAGTTGATATTTTAATTGATCTCTCGTTAAAAGTGTTGAGCTAGTACAACCATCATTAATAGAATTAAGAGGTAAATCCTCAATATAAAGTGTATAGTCACCATTTTTATTTCCTTTATTATTAATTTTAAAAATATAAGGAATAACATCATTTATATTTTCTTC
>CALVPE010000058.1 GCA_944350485.1 uncultured Bacilli bacterium | reverse complement strand
CACTAGTAAAACTATATTTTGAATAAACATCTACTCCACCTAAAGCATCAACTAATTTTTCTAAAGCAGCATAATTAACTTTAAAATAATAATTTATCTCTATATCAAGTAAATCTTCAATAGTTTTAATACTCATATCAATTCCATAAATACCAGCATGTGTTAATTTGTCTTTTGAAGTTGTATCGTGTAAAGTTACATAATAATCTCTTGGAATATTGATCATTAAAATTTGATTTGTTTTAGGATTAATACTAACTACTATATTAACATCACTTCTTGTTAAACTATTAACATTACCATAAGAGTCAATTCCTGATATGTAAATATTAAAAGTATCTTTTAAAACATCAACTTCTTTCTTAACATTTTCTGATTTTTCTTTTAAAGAAAATTTATAAAGAATTTTAAATTTATCTTCATAATCATCATTTTCTTCTAATAAGCTATCATAATAAGAGGCAACAATTAAAACACTATCAACTTTATTATTAGTTAAATCTTTAAATAAAATATTATAATCTTTATATTCTTCATATTTAAAAGTTAAATCAGCTTCTAATTTTTGAATAGCTTTATCTAAATTATTCCCAATTTGATTAACATAACCTAGTTTTTTATTATCTAAATCAGCAATTTTATTATATTTAGAATTTTTTAAAACCATAACATAATAATCTCTTGTTTGATAATGATAACCACTTGTAATATCATCTAAAAAATTAAAAGTTTTATTTAAATAGCTAAAAGCAAAACTTAGAATAATTATATAAATAATTTCTACAATAGATAAAAATATCTTTAAACCAAGTCTTTTCTTTTTACTTTTTTTTAGAGTTAAATAAATCAAAATAATTGGTATTAAATCAACAACTATTAAATAGATAATTAAATATTTAAATGGTAAAATATCATATTTAAAAATTATATAATTATTAACAATTATTATAAATGATAAAATAATTGTTAAGATTAATAAATAAATATTTATTTTTTTTAGTTTTCTTTTTTTATTTTTTTTATTTTTCATATTATTGGATTTGATATCACCATTTTTTTTAGTTACTTCATCATCTATATCTTCAATGAGGATATCATTCATGTTATCACCTACTCTTGTTTTATTATATATTATTTTATTTTGTTTTTCAATGTTTAAAAATAATTAGAACTGAAGTATTTATCAGTTTCAAGAACTTTGCCCCATTTTTTCTTCATATATTCTTGTTCTTTTTGAAATCTTTCACTTTTTTCTTTAGTTACTTCATAGCCTCTTGATTTTGATTCATAGTGGTACATATTAACATTATTTAAACAAACATTGTAATATCCTTTTTCTAAAACTTTTAAATTAAAGTCAACATCATTTAAAGCTACTTTTAATTTTTCGTCAAAACCACCTACTTCAAGGTATTTACTTTTTTTAATCATTAAACAAGCAGCTGTTACCGCGGAATAATTATAAGGCATTGATAAACGATTAAATATTCCAATATCTTTGTTAGAAGATGTTACAAACACATGGCCTGCTACCCCACCATAGCCTAAAACGACTCCGGCATGTTGAACACATTTATCTTTGTATAAAAGTTTCAACCCAACACAACCAACATGTTCTTGACTAGCATATCCAACCATTTGATTTAAAAAATCAGCATCTAATACTTCAGTATCATTATTTAATAATAAAATATAGTCTCCTTTAGCTTCTTTAACAGCTAAATTATTAAGCCTTGAATAATTAAATTCTTCTTTAACTGTTAATATTTTTATATTTTTATGTATTTTTTTAATTTCTTTAAAATAATTAAATGTTTCTTCTAAAGAACTATTATTATCAACTAAAATAATCTCAAAGTTTTGATAATTATTTTTTTCATACAAAGAATTAAGACAAGTTTTAGTTAAATTAATTTTATCTTTCATAGGAATTATAATACTTACTAAAGGATTATTGTGCTGATATTTTATTAAATAAGTGCTACTTGTTGGATTTTCTAAAACTTCTCCTTTAAGACCTCGTCTTTTTAGAGTATCTTCTAAAGCTTTTTTACCATTTAAATAAGCATACGACTTATTACCAAGATAAAAGGAAGTTGAAGTTGGACTTTCTCGCCAATGATATAAAATTCTTGAAATATGATAAATATTTTTAGTTAAATCTAAAATTCTTAAAAACAAATCATAATCTTGTGCACCATCATATTCTTTTCGAAAACCACCTATTTTTAAAACTAAACTTGTTCTTAAACAAGTCAAATGACAAATATAATTCATTCCCATTAAAGTATCTGGTGAATAATCAGGTTTAAAATGAGGTTCATAGTAATTACCATTTAAATCCATTTTATCCTCATCAGTGTAAACTAAATCTAAATTCTTATTAGTATTTAAAGCTTCAACTAAATAATAAAAAGCATTTTGATCTAATTTATCATCATTATCTACTAAAACAACAAATTCTCCCTTAGCTAGTTTTAAACCATCATTACTAGCAACTGAAATCATTCCATTAGTTTTTCGATATTTAATTTTTATTTTAGAATTACTTTCATAACTTTTTAAAGTTTTTAAAGTCTCCTGATTAGTCGAATTATCATCAACTAAAATAATTTCAAAGTTTTGATAACTTTGTTTTAAAATGCTATCTAAACACTCTTCTAAATATTCTTTTTTTACATTATAAACTGGGATTATTGCGGATAATAAAGGGTTATAATTAAACTTTTTTATTTTTATTTTTTGCTGATTATTTTTTTCTAACCATGCTAAATAAGCTTTTTGATTATCAATCAAATTAGCAACAGTTCCACCTCTTCTTAAAACTTTCAAAAAGGATTCTAAATACTTTTTAAAAGCACTAGGAGGTATTAAAAAATGATGTCTATGCCATGCAAAATAAATTGATTTTTTCATTAAATAAAAGAACTTAGCAAATTTTTGTTTTATTTTATTCATAATTACCTCATTTAAATATTTTTTTATACTTTTTAACAATAATATCCCAAGTAAAATTATTCTTAATAATTTTTCTACATTCTTGACCTAATTTTTGATAATCATAAAAATCAATTTGATTAAGTATTTTTATTAATTCATTTTCATTTTTAAAATAAAGACAAGAATTTAAACCAACATCTCTATTAAATTCAACATCATATAAAATATTTAAATCTGTTAAACTAAGAGCTTCTAATAAAGAGGGATTTGTTCCTCCAACAGAATGTCCATGCAAATAAGCATAAGCATTTTTTCTAACAATACTAAGTTTTTTTTCATCATAAATACCATCGATAAAAATAATATTTGAATTACTTAAACAATTGGTATTTTCTACTAATTCTTGATAATAATTAGTCATTGAAATATTTGAAACAATAATTAATTTCTTTTGACAATTGCTTCTCATATAACTTTTAATAATCAATTCATAATTATTTTCTGGAACAAAACGACCAATTATTAATAAATAATCTTTTTTAACTAAGTTATATTCCTCCAAAACTTCCTTTTCTTCTTCTATATTAACATGAATTTTCTCTGTTCCATAAGCAATATAAGTAGTTTTATTTTTTAATTTAGGATATTTATTATTAATATATTTTTTAATGCCTAATGCATCACAAATGATTAAATCACAGTTTTTTAACATCCAGCTTTCACTAATTAGAAAAAAACTTTTAACTAAAAAATTCCATTTACTTCTTTTATATTCTAAACCATCAGGATTAACGATCGTTTTAATCCCTAATTTTTTTATTTTTTTCTTATTTATTTTTAAAAATGGTCCTAGTTTTAAACCTAATATATATATATAAGCATTTTTTATTTCTTTTTCTTTAATATATTTTAAATAATAATTTAAAGATTTGATAGTACAAAACAGCATTTGTCCTATTTCACCTTTAACATAAATTGGTTTAACTTGAAGATTATCGTTTATTTTATATTCAGTTTTTGGTTTTTTACTAAGTTCACTTATATAAAATTTAGTATTTGGATCATGATAATTATCAACTAATTTACTAACAAAAGTTTCCCAACCACCATATTTAGCATGATATCCTCTTGCTCCAATAATAAATATATGTTTCATACTTCTCCTATCTATTTTAATATTTTAAAAAGTCTTAAGATTTTTTTTATTTTTTCATTTCGAGGATTTATATTTACTTCTAAAAAGTATTGACAGAAATTAGGAACATCTTTTCCTTTAATGGCAACAATAGTATTTTTATATTCATTTCGAACTATTTCTAAATATTTGGTTAAAAATTCAGCTCTTTTTAAACTATCATCCTTTTTAGCTGGAACACGATATAAAGATGTTGTTCGTTTAATATATTTAAAAGGAAAATTAAGAGCATAGCGAAGCCATAATTCCCAATCTTCTAAAGCATCTAATTTTAAATCAAATCCTCCACATTTTTGATAGACATCTCGATCAAACATAACAGCTTGAATAGGGGTAATGTTGGCATATAAAAGTTTTAAGATATTAAAATTAGTTGAATAAACAACTTTTTCACTTAAAACGGAATATTGATATGGATCTTTTGAATGAACAATAATTGGTGTTTCAAAAGCCGTTGTATATGCAACTTTAGCTTTTGAATTTTCTAATTCTCCCACTAATGTTTCAACATGATCAGGATAAAAAAGATCATCATCGTCTAAAAAATTCAAATATTTTCCACTTGCTAATTCTAATGCTTTATTACCAACTTGACAACGACCAACATTGTTTATTGTAGCATGATATTTAATATTTAAATCACTAAACTCTTCTTTTAACATCTTACTAGCTGTATCTTTTCCATCTTCAACGACTACTACTTCAATATTTGAATAAGTTTGATTACGAATACTAATTAAAGTTTCCCTTAAATAAGCTGGTCTATTACAAGTTCTAACTAAAATACTAACCAATGGTTTTTCTTTGATTTCTTTAATTTGATAAAATGCTCCTTCTTTAACTCCACAATATTCTAAACCATAAAAATCAAATTTTGTTTTCTTTTTATAAAAAATAAATCTTATTCTCTTAAACCACTCCAAAATCCCCTTAATAAACATTTTAAATCGTTTTTTCTTTACTTCTTTTTTTATATCATTTTTATCATCAGAGTTAATTTGTGGATCAAT
Source organism: uncultured Bacilli bacterium (assembly GCA_944350485.1). GTDB lineage: Bacteria > Bacillota_I > Bacilli_A > RF39 > UBA660 > RUG591. Next base: position 9,796 of record CALVPE010000058.1, on the reverse strand, counting down.
TGAAATATTTCGATAGAATATTATATTAATATACATACCTTTTAAAATATCTAAAATTGAACCATATTTAAATCTTAAATACATGTTATTAGGAGTTATATTAACATATTGACCCTTTTTAAATTCTCCTGCTTCTTTATAAGAATAATGAATAATTGAAACCTTATCCAGATAATAAATTTTAAATCCTAATTTTCTTACTTTAAAACTCAAATCAACATCTTCGCAATACATAAAAATATTTTTATCAAAACCTTTTACTTTAAAAAACAAAGATTTTTTCATAATAAAACAAGCACCTGAAGACCACATTGTTTCTTTAGTAATAGGATCATAATATTTTGGATGTTCATAAGGAGTTTGTTTTAATTCTAAAATTCCAAAACTTTCTCTTTTTCCTACCTCTTCATTTATTTTAGTAAGTGTATCAGAATAAATTTCGCAATCAACATTTAAAAAGAACAAATAATCAGCTAAACTTTCTTGAGCAGCTAAATTATTAGCTTTTCCAAAACCTAAATTTTTCTTACCTTCAATAATTTTGATATAATTAAAATATTTTTCATTACGATCTTTTATTTTTTTTAAAATACTGACAGTATTATCAGATGAATTATTATCATAAACAATAATTCCAATTTTTTTTAAATTATATTCACTTTTTAATATACTATCTAAACAATTTTTAATATATTTATTTGAATTATATGTTACTAATATAATATCACATTTCATTTTTTATCTCCTTTCTATAATTCTTCAGCAAATCTCTTTTCTAATTTTTTAAATATTAAATAACCAATAATTAAAATTAAAATACAAATTAGAAATAAAATTAAAACCGATCCTATATTAGGCATAGTTTGATAGTATAAAATCTCACGATAATATTTGATAATATGAAACATAGGATTAAGTTTAAAAATTGGTAAATACTTGGCAGGAATCATATCAGCCGAATAAACAATTGGACTTAGGTAAAAAGCTAACATCATGATAACATTAATTAAATATTCAACATCACGAATATAAACAGTAATAGCTGATAAAATAAAGGAAATTCCAAGTTGTAAAATATATTGCATTAAAATAATAACTGGTAAAACAATAATTGTTGGACCAATTCCAACTCCACTTATAAAAAGAGTTGTAAAGACAATAATCTCTGTTATTAAAAAATTTATTAAATTACTAGTTGTAGTTGAAAGAGGTAATATTTCTCTTGGAAAATATACTTTTTTAATAATTCCCCCATTAGCTACAATACAAGCGGCACTTTGAATAACACTTAAATTAAAGAAATTCCAAGGAAAAAGAGCTACGATTAGAAAAACTGTATAATTATCAATATTACTTTTTAAAATAAAAGGAAAAACTAAAGCATAAATCAATAATTGAAATAAGGGATTTAAAAAACTCCATAAAACTCCTAAAAAAGATTTTTTATATTTACCGCGGAATTCTTTTTTAATAGAAGTTTTTAAAAATTCCCGATAATTATATAAATTTTTAAAGATACTCATAATTCACCTACCCACAGACCTTAATATATTCTTCCATAACTTTTTTAGTAGGACCATCTTTTTGAATTTTTCCATCATTCAACCAGACAGCCCGATCACATAAAAATTCAACAGCTGCTTTAGAATGAGAAACAAAAACCATTGTTTTCCCACTTTTTTTAAGTTCTAACATTTTATTCATACATTTTTCTTGAAATTTTTGATCCCCGACAGCTAATATTTCATCAATTAAAATAATATCAGCATCAACATTAATAGCAACAGAAAAAGCAAGACGCATATACATACCAGATGAATAAGTTCTAACTGGAGTATCAATAAAATCTTGAAGTTCTGAAAAATTAATAATATCATTTAATCTTTGATCAATTTCACTTTTGGTTAAGCCAAAAATAGAAGCATTAAAATAAATATTCTCCCTTCCAGAAAAATCAGGATGAAAGCCTGCTCCAAGTTCTAATAAAGAAACTAACTTGCCATTAACTTTAACACTTCCAGAAGTTGGATAAATAATCTTCGTTAAAAGTTTTAATAAAGTTGATTTCCCACTTCCATTAACACCAATTAAAGCCACCGTTTCACCTTTTTTAATTTCTAAATTAATATTTTTTAAAATATGTCTTACTTCTTTATTATTATTTCCAAAACGAATAATTTTTTCTTTTAAAGTATTAGCTTTGTCTCCACAAATAATAAAATCTTTTGACATATTTTTTACAGTAATAGCAACTTGACTGTTTTTCATTTAAATTTCACCATCTTCTTTTAATTCCTTATTAGTATATCATGAATTTAAAGATAAATCCACCAGCATAATAGTTATTTAATCATTCTTTTTAATTTAACAATTTTTATTTTTAAAAATCGAATTGGATAAGTAATTTTCCAACTAAAACTATTATATATTTCACTTATTAAATTTTTTAAATAATTATTTTCATTTTGAATACTTTTAATGACATTATTTTTTACATTAATATTTTCAACATATAAATGAGATTTTTGTTGTAAAAAAGGATATTTTTTTACAATTTTATTACAATCTACTATATTAGTATTATCTAAAAGTTTTAAAATTTTAGAAATATTAGTTTCAAAATGAAAATTTTGATATGCATACTTTCTTAATAACTCTAATTCTTTATTAATATTTTGATAATTATTTATAATATCCTGATAAATTTCTTGAGCTGTTAAAATAACTCCACCTCTTCCAGAAAAGTTCTTCTGATAATATTTATCAACATTTTTAGAAGTTAGAAAGCCATAGCCGCCAAACCTATCATAACAATAAGATATTTTTCCTAAAGCTAGAGTATAATAAATGGTTTTACCAATTGAAATAACAACATCATATTTATTAATAACTTCTGAATCCACATATTTAACAATATTACCAAGTCCATAAATATCAACTATAATTTTATTTTTAAGAGCAATTTCTTTAAATTCTAGTAATTCATTTGGTACATGATTAGAAACAATACAAATTTTAATTAAACTTGTAACTGATTTAATTGGATATTTAAAATAATCACTAGGAGCATAGTTAGGAAAAAAAACAATTGGCTTTTTGATTAACATTTGACGATTTAATTTTTTTTTAATTTCTTCAGTAATAGTTGCAATAATACTTAAATCAGTATAATAATCTGGTAACATTTCTAAGGGTTCAAAGTAAGATAAGGAAACATAGACAATATGATTAGCTTTTATTTTTAAAGCGAAAATTAAATAATCTAATAAAGGATAATGATGAGCCCAAATTAAATCATATTTCTTATCAAGTTTAGATATATCATTTGGAACAATAACTTTAATGTTTGAATCAACGATTTCTTTTAAAGGATTATCATATTCTAAAGTAAAAATTGTAACATCATAGTTATTTTTATTAAAATAATTTGCAATAGAAACAGTATCGATTTCAGAACCACTATAATTCAAAATATTAAAATTTGTTAATAAAACTCTTTTTCTTCTCATTTCCTAACCCTCACATTAAATATAGTATTTTTTTAAGAATATAGATTTTCAAAAAAGATAGTTTTGACAACTATCTAATCTTTATAAGCATTTTTATATTCCCCAGATTTGATATTTTCAATCCAATCTTTATTATTAAGATACCATTCAACTGTTTCTTTAATTCCTGTTTCAAAGTTATATGATAACTTAAATTCTAGTTCAGTTTCACTTTTTTTAGAATTAATAGCATATCTTAGATCATGACCAGGTCGATCAGCTACAAAAGTAATTAAGCTTTCAGGTTTATCAAGTTGTTTTAAAATGGTTTTAACAACTTCTAAGTTAGTTCTTTCCGAATGTCCTCCAAGATTATAAACTTCTCCATCACGACCATGTTTTAAAATTAAATCAACTCCAACATTATGATCATGAACATGAATCCAATCACGAACATTAGAACCATTTCCGTAAACTGGGATATTTTCATTTTTTAAGGCTTTACTAATTACAACCGGGATTAATTTTTCAGGAAATTGGTAAGGTCCATAATTATTTGAACATCTAGAAATTGTAACTGGTAAACCAAAAGTTCGATGATAAGCAAGAACTAATAAATCAGCTCCAGCTTTACTAGCTGAATAAGGACTTGAAGCTTTAATAGGATTTGTTTCTTCAAATAATAAATCTGGTCTATCGAGTGGTAAATCACCATATACTTCATCAGTTGATACTTGATGATAACGTTTAATTCCATATTTTTTACAAGCATCCATTAAAGTTCCTACTCCTAAAATATTAGTTGTTAAGAAAACACCTGGATTCTTAATAGAATTATCAACATGACTTTCGGCTGCAAAATTAACTACGTAATCAAATTTTTCTTCTTGAAATAATTTATCAATTAATTCCTTATTAGTAATATCTCCATGAACAAATTTAAAATTAGTTAAAGCTTCTAATTCTTTAATGTTATTATAATTTCCCGCATAAGTTAGAGCATCAAGACAAACAAATGAATAACTTGGATAAGTATTAGTCATATAATGCAAAAAATTACTTCCGATAAAACCGGCTCCTCCGGTTACTAAATATTTCATTATTTCTTCTCCTTTAATTCTTGGCAATAACGAAAAACCGCATCTTGCCAACTTGATAATCTTACTAAATTTTCTTCTTCTAATTTATCTTTACTTAATCTAGAATTCATTGGTCTTTTAGCTAAAGTTTTATAGTCTCTAGTTAAAATAGGATTTACTTTAATATCTATTTTATTAATTTGAAAGATATACTTAGCAAATTCATACCAAGAACAATAACCTTCATTAGTAACATTAAAGATACCACTTTTATTTTTTTTAATCATATCAATTAATAATTTAGCTAAATCTTTCGTATAAGTTGGACTTCCTACTTGATCTGATACAACCGATATTTCTTTTTTTTCTTTTGCTAAATTTAACATCGTTTTAATAAAATTATTGCCATTAATACCAAAGACCCAAGATATTCTAACAATTAAATAATCATCTAGTTTTAAAACTACATCTTCGCCACCAAGTTTCGTATATCCATAATAATTAACAGGATTTGGTTTATCTGTTTCGACATAAATTCCATCTTTAGTTCCATCGAACACATAATCAGTACTAATATAAACCACCTTAGCTCCAATTTTTTTAGCAGCTTTAACAATATTTTCAGTTCCAAAAACATTAACATTGTAACAAAGTTCTTTATTTTCCTCTGCCTTATCAACAGCTGTATAAGCAGCACAGTGGAAAACAACATCTGGTTTATAAGAAGTTATAACTTCCATTACTTTTTCTTTATCTGTAATATCCAACTCTTCTAATGTTGGAGCTAAATAATCTAATTCTTTTATGTTTTTAAGTTCTCTTATAATGTCATAGCCAAGTTGTCCCTCTGAACCTGTTATGAAATATCTCATAATTCACTCCTTTTAAAATGAATATTTGTTTCAGCTAAACTTTTTCGCCTAAGATCTTTTTCTGATAATAAAGGTTTTTGAATATTATATTCTCTAAACATCTCATCCCAAGTAATACCTAGATCTGGATCATTATAAGCAATACCACCCTCAAGATCAGGAGCATAATCATTATCAATTAAATATTCGAAAATAGTATCATCTTCAAGGCTTAAAAAACCATGTGCAAAGCCTCTTGGGACATATAATTGGCGATTATTAGTATCAGTTAATAAAACTTTAATCCATTTTCCATAAGTTTTTGAATCTTCTCTAATATCAACCACAACATCAAGAGCACTTCCTTTAATAACTTCCACTATTTTAGCTTGACATTTTGGATTTTTTTGATAATGTAAACCTCTTAAAACTCCTTTACTACTTTTACTTCGATTCGCTTGTACTACTCCTTTAAATCCTAATTCTTTTAAATTAGAAGCTATATAATAAGGTGAAAAATAACCTCTATTATCACCAAAACGATCAGGTTCAATGATATAACAATCAACTAATTCTGTTTCAATTATTTTCATTTTTTTCCTTCCTTGCAAAAATTCTAGCAGGATCTTTTTCAATTTTCTTTTCACATAAATTTAGTAAATACTTACCATAACTATTTTTTTGCATACTCAAAGCAATTTCTTTTAAAGTTTCTTTACTAATCCAACCATTTAAATATGCTATTTCCTCAAGACAAGCAATCATCTGACCATTTTTCTCAGCTGTTCGAACAAAATTAGACGCATCATTTAAACTATCAAATGTTCCTGTATCAAGCCAAGAGTAACCACGACCTAAAATTTCAACACAAAGTTCACCTTTTTCTAAATAAATTTTATTAATATCCGTTATTTCTAACTCACCTCTTTTTGAAGGTTTTAAATTTTTGGCATAATTGATAACCCGATTATCGTAAAAATATAAGCCAGTTGCTGCATAATTAGATTTTGGTTTTTCTGGTTTTTCTTCAATAGAAACAACTTTTCCTTCTTTATCAAATTCAACAACTCCAAATCTTTCAGGATCTGGTACATAATAACCAAAAACAGTTCCTAAACCTTTTTTAGTATTAGAAATCGCACTTTGTAATTTCTTTTGTAACCCATCTCCATAAAAGATATTATCTCCTAAAATCATAGCAACTTGATCATTACCTATAAATTCTTCGCCAATTGTAAAAGCCTCAGCTAATCCCTTTGGTTCTAGTTGAACTTTGTAAGTTAAATTAATACCAAGTTTACTTCCATCTCCAAACATTTTTTCAAATTTAGGGGTATCATCAGGTGTTGAAATAATTAAAATATCCCTAATATTAGCAAGCATTAAAACTGACAACGGATAATAAATCATTGGTTTATTATAAATTGGTAACATTTGCTTACTAATGGTTTTAGTAATAGGATATAATCTTGTTCCTGATCCCCCGGCTAAAATAATTCCTTTCATAGTTCCTCCTAAGTACATTCTATCATATACCTACTTACTTGTAAATTATTAGACACTTTATTTAATTAATAAATAATACTTTTTAAATCATTAATAGTTGTAGTATTAACTATACCATACCTTGGAACTTTATACTTATTAATTCCATTTCGAACTTTCATCCTAGTTCCTGCAAAGGCCATTGTAAAACCAGCTTCTTTTAATATATTAATAGCATAATCATTATATTCAAAAAAAGGATAACAAAAATATTTAGTATTATTTAAACTTTCTCGGCTTTTCTTTAAATCAGCAAGTATTTTATCTTTAGCTAAACATTTTAAAGGACTTCCTTGTCCACCACTACAAGCCCCTACATAATGCAAATTATAGGTATGTGAATGAATTTCTAAATTTGGAGAATTATAATCAAACTTGGTTATTTCAGCAATATTACCAACTAAAAATAAAGTAGCATGCAAATTAAGATCTTCTAATATTTCAATTGTCTTTGGAATATAATAACCATCATCAATAGTGATAACAACTGTTTTTTCCGGCAAACGAATTTTGCCATCAATAAACATTTCTAAATCATTTAAAGTTGCCGTATAAAAACCTTCATTTTTTATAAATTCCATATGTTCTCTAAATTTTTTATCACTTAAACAAATAATTTGTCGACACTCTTTTCTCTCGGCTTCACTATTAGAATCATAAGTATAATGATAAGTTAAAACAGCTATTCCTTTGGTATATTTTAAATTAGTATTGTTTTCTTCAATAACTTTAACTTCATCTTTTTTTAAATAATATAATTTTTCATTAAAAATGATACCATAATAATTATTTTCTTTAATTAAAATAGGAAATTTAAAATCACCTAATAGTTCAAAAATAACTTTATCATTTAAATAAAAATTAGGATTAGTAACAACTACACTTTGATTAAAAGGAATATAATTTTGATATGTCTTTAAGTTATTTTGAACAATAAAAGAACTTTCTTTTAAATCTTGATAATTAATATAATAATTAGAATTTTTAATTTTAAAATAACCTTCTTTAGCCCATTTATCTCTTTCTAACTTTAAAGAAATTTGTTGATTAAGAATCCCACATGGAACTAATTTATCATTTTCTGTTTTATACAAAACTTTCTTTTTTAAAGTTAAAACTTCATTAAAATAATAATCATGATAATTAACTTCTTTTATTTCATTTCTTGCTATTAAATTTTCTAACTTTCTTATTTCATTTTTAGTTGTAATAAAATAATAACTTAAAATAACAATTATTACTAATACCAAGCTTATTAAAAATTTAATAAGTATATTTTTAGTTTCTAATTTTATTTTAATAATTTTACTTTTTTCTTTAATATTATTTTTTTGATTGGAAGTTACGACTTTTTTCTTCTTTTTTAACTGAGGTGGTTTTTCTATTATTTTTTTAGATTTATTTTTTTTTATATTAGTATTAATTTTTAAATTTTTATTATTTTTTTTATTAATAATCTTAGTTTTTTTTAAGTTTTCTTTTAACTTATTTTTTTCAACTTCTTTACTCATGCTAACTCCTTTTACCATAATTAATATTTTAGCAAATTTCCTAATAAAAGTCTATCATTTTTATTTTAAAAATTATGTCTAAAATTTTATAAAAAAGTTTATATTTTTAAAATAAAATTCTAATAAATTTTTACATAATTTGTTAGATGTTTTTTAAATTAATCTTACATCGTTTTTCTGTTTTAATTAAAAGTCTTTTTAATTTATAAAATTATGAAAAAATATAGTACACTTTTTTTTAGAATAAAAAACTCACTATTTCTTTATAAATAAAAGAAATGAGAGTTTTTTACTTTGTATAAATATAAAATTTTATATTAACATTTACACTTTCTAAGTAAGTGTTAAAATATACTTATTATCGGACAGTTTTTTGATTAATATAAAAAGGTATTAAGATACCTTTTAAGAAAATATTTGCTTAAAATTGAAATAAACAGCCTTTTTTGATATTCTATAATTAGCAAAAAAATAGAAAAGAGGCTGTTTATGAGAAAATTATATAATACTTTTTATGATTGTGTAAATAATTTTGATACATTTTTTTATAAAATTGACAATTCTTTAACAAAAAATCAACGTAATTTTTTATCAGATTTTTTTATTGCCATTACTTATTCAACTTCCTGCAATTTCAATAAAATTGCTATTCCCTTAGCACATAAATATTCTTCTATTAAATTTGATTCCATTTTAAAACGTATTTCTAGATTTTTAAATAATGATAAAAATAATTTTCATCATCTTTTTGATAATATCATTAAATACATTTTCTCTAATTATAAAGTTTCTCATGAGGATAATAGGATTTTTATCTCTTTCGATCATATGTTTGTTAAAGATAAATTTACTATTTTCATGTTAAGTCTTAAAGTTGGTAGACAAGGTTTTCCTATTTATTTTAAAGTATTTGATGGTAAAAATAGTCCTAATCATGGTGATGCTTTTAAACTAAAAAATATTAAATCTTCTCTTCTTTATATTCATAATCTTATTAAATCTTTTAATTCTAATTACAATATTGTTTTCCTGGCTGATCGTTGGTTTGGTAATTATTTTCCTTTATTCAATTTTATTAATAATACTCTCCATGATTCTTTTGTATTTAGATGTAAAGATAATTTTAAAATTTTTTATCAACCTACTTCTGAAAACCATAAAATTTGGACTACAATTCATGATTTACCATCTATGAAATATCATTCTACTTTTTATTCTAATTTAGAATTTACTAAAAAGAAACTTCTCTATAATTTAACTATTTGTAAAAGTGATTCTCATAAGGAAAGATGGTTTTTAATTTCTAATATTGACCCTACTCG
>CALVPE010000057.1 GCA_944350485.1 uncultured Bacilli bacterium | reverse complement strand
AACAAATATGAAATCGATAAAGAAAGTGGTCGAATTAGATTATCAAGAGTTCAATATTCCTCAATGACTTATCCAAGTGAATATGGTTTTATTGATAATACTTTAGCTACGGATGGAGATCCAGTTGATATTTTAGTTATCACAAGTGAAAGAAGTTTCCCAGGTTGCATTATAGAAGCTAAGGTTTTAGGATATCTTGATACAATCGATAATGGCTATGGTGATCCAAAAATAATAGCTGTTAATAACGTCGATCCAAGATGTAATTTTTATAATTCTTTAGATGAATTACCAAAACATTCATTACTTGAAATTAAAAACTTTTTTGAAAATTACAAATTATTACAAAATATTGAAGTAAAAGTCTTTGATTACCATGGAATACAAGAAGCTATGGAAATTATCGATGAAGGAAAAAGAAATTATACTCAAAAAGAAAGAAATTAGGTTTGACTAAAATCTTTCTTTTTTATACTTGATGATTTAGATTTTAAAATTTTTTTATTTAAGAATATTTTCTTGAAATAATTTACAAAATTCTAAAACAACTAGTTCCTTATTATCTATTCTTTTCTCTCGAATAGCTTTAATTTGACTATTAAAGTAACAATTATTCTTTTTATCATAAATACTTAAAAAAATAAGAGAATCATCACCAAAATTATTAAAAGGATCAGGCGTGTTTATTTTACCAGTTACGCCAACGCCATAATCAGAATTAGTAAAATCAGTTATTTTTTTACTCATCTCATTAGCCGTTTCCATACTATAAACTGTATAAGTATCAATAATATCTTTTGAGACACCCATTTTTATTTTAAATTCATTACTATAAGTGATAGTTCCATATTTAAAAACCAGACTTGAACCTTCAATATTAGTAAGACAAGAAGCTAAATAACCACCGGTTGCTGATTCCATCGTACTAATTGTTTTTTTATTTGCAATTAAATATTCAATTATTTCTTTCATTGATAACCTTCTTCATAGTTTTACCTTTTTCTAAATTTTCATCTAAATTACTTCTTAAACTTTTTTCATTTAATTCTTGAAATATTTTAAATAATCTTAAAGTTGATATTACTCCTGTTTTTAATTCTTCTTGAGTTAAATATTCTTTAGGAAATTCTTCAACACTTTTAAATAATTCTGGAATTTCTGAGGTAATATTACTATTCTCACGTTTTGTAATATCTTCATTTGTTAAACATTCCGTATAAATCTCAATTTCTAAATTTTTTCCACTTTTATCATAAATGGTGAATTTTTCCATAATAAATTGAAAATTAGGATTATAATATCTTGTATCTTCACCCTTACCAAAACTATTCATTGAATATTCTGGTTTAAACTTTACTACATATAAATCCTTAATATCAAAAAAATTTTCATTTAACTTGCTCATAAAACCTCCAAAGATATTATAACACCAATTAAAACAATTTTTTTAAACTTGACACTTTTAGAATTAATATTCATTTATATATATTTATTTATTGCTCTAAATATTTTTTTTATTTATTTTCTTCTTTTATACTTTCAAACTGGGAATTATAAAGTTTAGCATAAAAACCATTTTTCTTTAATAGTTCTTCATGAGTTCCTTGTTCAACAATATTTCCTTCATTTAAAACTAAAATTAAATTTGCATTTTTAATTGTTGATAAGCGATGTGCAATTATAAATGAAGTTCTACCAACTGTTAACTTATCCATAGCTTGACTTACTAATTCCTCAGTTCTTGTATCAACGCTACTAGTTGCTTCATCAAGTATTAGAAAAGGTGCATCTTTTAACATCCCACGTGCAATTGTTAATAATTGTTTCTCACCTGCTGATAAAGATTCATTATCTGATAAAATGGTTTCATAACCTTTACTTAAACTTTTAATTACATGATTAAGACCAACTGTTTTGGTAACTTCTTTAACTCGTTCAAAAGAAACTTTTTTTGTATTATAAATAACATTTTCTTTAATTGTACCTTCAAATACCCATGTATCTTGTAAAACCATAATAAATAAATCATGAATATTTTCTCTTGTTAATTCTTTGATACTAACACCATCAATTAAAATATCACCGTCATTAAGATCATAAAACTTCATTAACAAATTTACAAGGGTTGTTTTGCCAGCTCCGGTCGGACCAACAATGGCAATTTTATCTCCTGGTTTAACTTTAGCACTAAAATCTTTAATAATTAATTTATTAGGATTATAACCAAATTTAACATTTTTAAATTCAATTTCTCCTTTAACCTTACTTTTATCAAGATACTTAACTTGACTATCTTCACTTGGCATTTCTTTTGTTTCTAAAAATTCAAAAACTCTTTCACTTGCAGCTCCGGCACTTTGTAAACTAGTAGCCACTTGAGCAATTTGTGATAATGGTTGCGTAAATAATCTTGCGTAAAGAATAAAAGCAACAATGACCCCGAAAGAAATAGTTCCTTTAATAGCAAGATAGGCTCCAATCACACAGACACAAACATAACCAAAATTTCCAATAAAAGACATAATAGGATTCATAAGTCCAGAAAAGAAATGGGCTTTAATTGATGAGGTAAACATATTATTATTAATACGATCAAATTCTTCTATTTCTAAGTCTTTTCCATTATAAACTTTAACAACACTATGACCCGTATAAGTTTCTTCAATATGACCATTTAATTTTCCTAGTTCTTTTTGAAAAGCTAGAAAGTATTTTTGAGATTTACTAAGAATTATAATCATAAACAAAAATCCAAATAAACTTGAAATAATTGCGGTAAGAGCTAAAATCCAATTTGTATAAAACATCATAAAAACTGAACCAATTAATAAAGTCATACTATTAACTAAAGTACCTATACTTTGATGAATTGCTTGACTCATACTATCAACATCATTAGTAACTCGCGATAAAATATCACCATAAGGTGTACTATCAAAATATTTTAAAGGAAGTTTATTAATTTTATCACTAATATCATTTCTTAATTTTTTTGAAAAACGATTAGTAATTGTTGCCATAATAAAATGTTCAAGATAATTACAAATAGTTCCAATTAAGTAGATAGTAATTAAAAATAAAGCAATTTTTTTGATTTTATTTAAATTAAGATTTCCTCGTAAACCAACGGTAATGATATTTGTTATTTCTTTTATTTTATCAGGACCAATAATAGAAAAAATAGATCCAATAAAAGCTAAGATAATTGCAATTATAATTAATAGGCGATAAGGTTTTAAAATAATCATAAAGTTTAGCATAGCTTTTTTAAAATCTTTTGGTTTTTCAACAGAATTTCTTTTACCTCGCATTACAACTCCTCCTCACTTAATTGACTTTTAGCAATTTCTTGATAGACGGTACAATTTTTAAGTAATTCTTGATGTTTTCCCATCCCAACTACTTCGCCATCTTCTAAAACAATTATTTGATCTGCTTCTAAAATCGTACCAATTCTTTGGGCAACGATTAAAGTTGTAGCATCTTTTGTATACTTCTTTAAATCACGTCTTAAATTAAAATCAGTTTGATAGTCAAGAGCTGAAAAAGTATCATCAAAAACATAAATTTCTGGACGTCTCGCAATAGCTCTTGCAATTGATAAACGTTGTTTTTGACCTCCACTAACATTAGTACCACCACGAGCTATAAAAGAATCTACACCATCATCCATCTTCGAAACAAAGTCGGATGCTTGACTTACAGCAATAGCATTTTGAATATTTTCATCAGTAATTGGCTGACTACTTTTACCATAAGCTACATTTTCTTTAATTGTTCCCCGAAACATAAAAGCTTTTTGAGGTACATAGCCAATTTTTTGATGCAAACTTTCTAAATCATATTTTTTAACATCTACCCCGTCAACCAAAATTTCTCCTTCAGTAACATCATAAAATCTAGGGATTAAGTTAATTAAAGTACTCTTTCCACTTCCGGTTCCACCAATAAAAGCAACTGTCTCACCTTTTTTAGCCTTAAAAGAAACATTTCTAATCATATAATCATCAGCATCAGGATATTTGAAAGAAACATTTTTAAATTCAACTGTGCCAATTTCTTTACCTATTTTTACCTTACCTGATTTAATTTGATTATCGGTTACTAAAACTTCCAAAATTCTTTTTGCAGAAACACTTGCCCTTGGATAAATTAAGAAAATCATAACTAGCATCATAAATGACATAATAACTTGCATAGCATAACTTGAAAATACAACCATATCACTAAAGATATCAATTTTTTCTAGTAAATTAGCTTCATTTATTAAGAATGCTCCAACAACATAAATAGCTAAAGTTAAACTAGACATTAAAAGAGACATAAAAGGAGACATAATTGCCATTACTCTTTGATTAAATAATTGTAAATTTGTTAATTTTTTATTAGCCTCATTAAATTTATCAGTTTGATACTCTTCTGCATTAAAAGCTCTAATTACCCTTATACCAGTTAAGTTTTCTCTTGTAATTCGGTTTAAATTATCTGTTAGTTTTTGAACAATTTTAAATCTTGGCATAACTAAAGAAATAATAATTGAAATTAATATTAAAAGTAAGATAACTGTAATAAAAGTCAAAATACTAAATTGCATATTCTTACCTGCTATTTTAATAACTGCCATAACTGCCATAATAGGAGCTTTTATTAAAGCTTGAAGACCAAATGAAATTAACATTTGAACTTGCCCAACATCATTAGTAGTTCTAGTAATTAAACTAGCAACCGAAAATTCTTTAATTTCTGCCATACTAAAATCTAAAACTTTCGTATAAACTTTATCTCTTACTTTTTGACCAAACTTACTAGCAATATAAGTAGCTAAATAACCAACAATAAAACTTGATAATAAACTACCAAAGGCACATCCTAACATATACATACCTTGAGTAAAAATACTTTGAACACTACCTTCCGTTTGAATAAGTCTGGTAATTTCTGACATATAATCTGGTAATTTTAAATCAAGAACAACTTGAATTACAATAAAAATAATGGCAATTACCATATAACCATATTCTTTTTTACCTAAATTTTTAAATAACTTTATCATCTTCTAAATTCCTTTCTATTTTTTCAATCACAAAATAAAAATTTTTAAGTTCTAAATCCGATATTCCTTTAAACATATCATTTTCCATTTTTAAAAGTTTGTTTTGAAATTTTAAAACACATTCTAAACCCATTTTAGTAAGAACTATTTCTCGAAGTTTCAAATCATTAGCTCCAACTCTTTTAATTAAAGAACTTTTTTCCATTGTATTTAAAATTTCCCAAACGGTACTTCTTCTATTTTGCAAAAATTTTTCAATATCTTTAGAATAAATTTTAAAACCTTGATCATTTTTATTTTTAATATAACATAAAATAAATATTTGCGTATGAGTAACCTTATTATCTAAAGAATTATCTATTTGTCTTTTAATAATATTAGTAAGCTTTTTTAATTCTAAAAAAATACTTTTTATTTCCATATCTACCCCTTTCGTTAGGACACTAACATTATATGTAAATTTCTAATTATTGTCAATCTTTTCTTAATCACTTTTATTTAATTTTAAAGAAAAAAACTATTGAAAATCATAGTTTTAAAAGAAGATATTTTTACCATTTTTAATGTTTTAAAGTAATATTATAATTTAAAATTATAATATTACTTATTAGTAAATAACTAAATAATTTCTTAAACATTTTTGTTATTTTTCAATAATTGTTAAAGATAATTCAATTATTTAAAATTACTTTTAATTTATAGAAATAATATTAAAAGAACTATATTAAAGCTATAGTTCTCCAATAAGCATACCTTTTAATAATTTAAAAAATATTTTAAAATAATTATCTTTTTTAACATTTTCCAAAATAGTTATTTCAACTTCATCTATTTTATTTCCTAAATCATCTTTTACAACAAGATTTCCAATAACTTCTCCAGCTTTAATAGGTAATTTTAAATCATTTAAATTGACATTTGATTTATATTTTTGGCTTTTTTCACCTTGTTTTTTTAAAATAGTTACATCTTGACTAGCAACAATATTAATTTTATTAAGATTTGCTTTATCAAGTTCGATAGTTCCTAAAACTTCACCTTTTTTCTTAATTGTTGTTACCTCATATAAATTAAAACCATAATCTAGTAATTCACTAGTTTCATTATTTCTGATTTTTCCCTCTTTTTCTCCAAGAACAATAGCAAGTAATCTCATATTATTTCTTTTAGCAGTAACGGCCATACAATAACCTGCATCATCAGTCATTCCAGTTTTTAAACCATCTGCTCCATTATAAGTTTTAATAAGTTTATTAGTATTAACAAGCCAAAATTCTCGATCAGTTCCTTTTCTTAAATAATCTTCATAAACACTTGTATATTTAAATATTTCTTCATGTTTAATTAATTCTTTAGCAATTAAAGCCATATCATAAGCGCTTGAATAATGATTTTCTTCATCTAATCCCGTTGGATTAACAAAATGAGTATTTTTAAGTCCTAAAGCTTGAGCTTTTTCATTCATCATTTTGACAAAAGCCTCTTCCGTTCCAGCAATTCGCTCAGCCATACAAACAATTCCATCATTAGCACTTGCCATCATAATTCCTTTTAAAAGATCTAAAACTGATATTTCTTCTCCCTCTTCAAGCCATATTTGAGATCCACCCATACCACTAGCATTTTTACTAACCTTAACTTTATCTTCAATTTTTATTTGCCCATCTTCTAAAGCTTCCATAATTAAAATCATACCCATCATTTTTGTCATTGAAGCTACGCTTACTCTTTCATGAATATTTTTTTCGTAAATAATGGTTCCTGTTGAAACTTCCATTAAAAGACCACTTTTAGCATTTTTAAGCAAATTATTATCAGCTTTAACTACTTTTAAATTAGTAAAAACCAAGCTTAAAATTAATAACATAATTATAAAGATTTGATTATTTTTTTTCATATACCCCCACATAATAAACTTATTCTAAAAAAAAAGAACTATAACTTTTTTAAAAGTCTAATTCTTTAACTAAGCAATTATTATTTTAAAAATATTCCCATATATATTAAAAAAGCTATAAAAATAATTGATAAAATAATACCATTAATATTTTCTTGTTTTTTACTTTTATATTTTAAACCAACTGCCATGCTCATTAAAACACCACCAATTAAACCTCCTAAATGAGCAAAATAATCAATTCCTGGTATCATAAAGCCTAAAACCAAATTAATAATAATAACTGGTAAAAATTTTTCTTTCCAAGTACTACCAAAATAAACTCTATAATAATAACCGAAATAAGCTAAAGCTCCCATTAAACCAAAAATAGCCCCACTAGCTCCAACTGAAGCATAATTTGATAAAGTTACACTTAACAAACTACCTGTAAGAGCACTAAAAAAGTATATTAACAAAAATTTCTTTTTACCATAAAAACTTTCCACTTGCAGACCGATTATATATAAAGCATAACAATTACTAAACAAATGAATAAAATTTCCATGTAAAAATGTTCCAGTTAGTAATCGATAATACTCATTATAACTTCTGATAAATGGCCCATAAACAGCAAATTTATTAATTAAAGAATTACCAGAATTTGTTAATAAACTAAACAAATAAATTAAAACCAAAACCAAAATTAAAACATAAGTTACAACAATTTTCTTTGGGGCAAAAATATCATCATTTTTAATAGCATCTTCCCTATTCTTTTGATTAATTTCATTAGTAATTTTTAAAAATAAACCAAAACCTTCTTCCTTAAAATCCATATTATTTCTTAAATCAATAAAATTATCTAACAAAAATTTATTTTTCATTAAATCATCTGGTACTTTAACATCAATATATTTATATATTTTATCATCTTGATTAGTTTTTTCAAAATTAACATTTTCACCTAAATTAGTAAAAATATTCAAAACTTTCATTTTAAAAGAAAAAGTTTTCTTCTTTATTTTACTTACTAATCTTTTCGTTTTAAATTTATCAAATTCCATTTGTTCATCGTTATGAATATATCCATTAACAATTCGAATAATTTTAATTTCTTCTTCCATATTTTCAAGCCAAATCTCATCTTTGGCACCTTGAACAATTATGGGAGTATAATTTTTAATTTTTATAAAATAATATAGCAACTTCATTGTTATTAAATCACGATTATTTATTATCTCTGCATTCATTTTTAACTCCTCATTAAAATTATATAATATTTTTGTTAATAAATAAAGAAAATTTGAAAAAAAAACTAGTTAAACTAGTTTAAAAACTTTCAATATTAAGTTCAATATACTTGTGATCATGTAAACTACTACTAGCTTTTAAAATTGTTCTAACTGCATTAATAGTACGACCACTTTTACCAATTACTCTTGGTAAATCTTTTTCACTTACAAGAACTTCAAGGATAACTTTGTTTTCATCTTCACTTGAAAATTCTTTAACAGTAACCATATCAGAATCAACAACTAAAGATTTAATGAGTTTTTCAGCTAAAGCAACATAATTCATCATTAGTTACCTTTCTTAGATTCATGAAATTTTTTCATAATACCTGCTTCACTTAAAAGATTTCTAACTGTATCACTTGGAATAGCTCCATTTCCTAACCATTTTAAAGCAACTTCTTCATTTACTTTAACTGTTTTTGGTTCTGTTAAAGGATTATAAGTTCCAATTAATTCAATATATTCACCATCTCTTTTAGTATGAGAATCTATTGCAACAATACGATAAACAGGTTTCTTTTTGCTACCCATTCTTTTAAGTCTTAATTTAACTGCCATATTAACACTTCCTTTCGTTTTCTATTCAATTATATATCAAAAAAAAATGACTGTCAACCTTTTTTTGTTGACAAGTCATAACTTAAAATTAAATAGATAATTGAAATGGATTTTCTATAGTTCCATCACCTTGAGATATTATAATATCAGATCGAAGATTAATAACTGGTCTAACGCCATGGGAAAAAGAAACTATTGTCCAAGGATACAACTCTCCAACAGGTGTCACTCGAAATGCATTAATACTAGCATAAGAATAATTAAAATTTGAAAGTGTAATTGTCCAATAATAGCCATCATTTTTTAAATAATAATCTCGATTTTTCATATTATATTTACCTCCTGCTAAGGCTACTTCATCAGCTGTTATTAATGCTACTGGATATGTTAATTTAGCATTTCCACGACTTGCTGTTGTTGAAAATTTATCATTGTCATTAGTACATTTTAGGGTTGCTATTTTATTTTCATCACTATACAATCTTTTATAAGCTGAATAATATGTTGATGGTGCTAAACTAAAGCCATTTCCTGGGTTATTACTAGCAAAACTTCTGTCATTACAAAATGTTCCGTCAACTATATAATTAGTAACTAAATTTCCTTGACTATCACTTTTTCCAACAATATTAGTTTGATACCAATTATCTAATTGCGTTTTTATATTACTACTAGTTGTATCTTTTCTTGTTGCTTCTAAACTTATTGATGAATAAGCTATATATTGAGCTTTAACCTGGGTTTCATTTATGTAACTATTTACTTTAATTATAATTTGACAAGTTGAATCTTTACTTGTTCCTTGACAATTATATGGATATTTTTTAAAACCATTTTCTCCTAAAGCATTCATTTCACTATATGTTTTTCCACTTTCAATAATATTCCCAGATAACTTAAATGTTTTGGTTTCTTCATCAAAAGTATAGCTATCTGCAAAATAATACTTTGTTAAAGGATTTATATTTGCATAAATAGCTTCACTACTAGTTTGAAGTTTAAAATCTTCTCCATACATATAACCACCATAAGTTGGATCAGTAAATTTTGTATTATATTGATAAGTTGTATTATTTATACTTGTATTATTTGCTGTTGCATTTGGTTGTTCTCCATTATAAATTAACCTAATTGAACCATCTCCATTGGTTCTTATTATCTTCCAGTAATATCCAGCAAAGTAAACATTATTATTTTTTACATCTCCTCGATATATATATGATGTTCCATAATCATCTTCTGTTTCGTATAATCCTACTTCACTTTTTATAGAACTTGCGATTTGATAAGTATATTTGTCAGCTAAAGTTATTTTATATGTTGTTTCTTCAACGCTTGTTCCTAAAATTTTGTATATTACATTACATGTAGTTCCCATATTAGTTCCACCACATGTGTAATAATTTAAATAATTATCATTTAAAATATCAGTTATAATATTTCCTGTTAATTTGAATTTTCCCGTATCAGAATTAAATTCATAACTATTTGCAAAAAAATATTTATAATTTTGTATTAAATAAGGATCAACAACACCTTTTTCTACCTTTTCTACATAAGTATAACTTGGGGCTGTATCATTTAAGTTTGGTTCACCTTTATTTCTTATATTTACTTTAGCTGTTTCAACATCATCACTTAAACTATCACTTACTAACATACAATCTGTTAATTTATTAAATCCATTATTAAGGCAATAATTATTTCCTTTAACTGTTA